>JAFPPJ010000476.1 GCA_017410745.1 Oscillospiraceae bacterium | reverse complement strand
ATTCCTCACACATCACGCCCTCCGACGGGCATATATATCCGCCGCCCGAGGTATCGGGCGCACCGTAGACTATCCTGTCGAGCCGTGCATTCACCGCAGCGCCTGCACACATAGCGCAGGGCTCGAGCGTGACATACATGGTGCAGCCCGACAGACGCCATCCGCCAAGTGTCCTTGCCGCCTCCGATATTGCCTCTATCTCGGCGTGAGCCAGCGGATCCCTGTTCTCCTCACGGCGGTTGCGTCCTCTGCCAACCACCATGCCGTCGCTGCTGCGTATTATTACCGCGCCTACGGGCACTTCTCCGTGCTCTGCCGCCTCTCTTGCGAGGGCGAGAGCCATATCCATGCCGCTCATGATATCATCAGCCAGTACAGGTTCATGAGAGTATATATCGTCAGCCAGAATATTATGGGCGGATAGGATATCATGGTCATTACCTTTTCTGCGTCGGTAAGGTACAGATTGTATATCGGCAGGCTTATCCTGCTGCTGTATCTTGCAATGAAGCGTATCGTAGCCACCAGACCCGCACCTATGAACACGATTATCAGTGCGAGGCTCACCTGCGGAAGTATATCTCCCGCTTCAAGGCGGTAGAGCGTGATGCCGTAATAGCAGCCGCTTATGACAAGGCGCATGATGAGCGCGGTCAGCACCGAGCCGGTAGACAGCACGAAGTAGCTGAGCATCAGGGAGTATGAGAACGTGAAAAGATAATCTCCCTCCGATGATACTGCTGCCGCAAGCAGGCTCGACATTATCATTGCGAAGCCGTCGCCGTACTGCCTGAATATTCCCACGAATATGCCCCTGTGCAGAAGCTCGCTGAATAAGGGTATTACCGCACAGTAAAGCACGATCATCGCAACTCTCTTGCCGCTCGTCTCAAGCAGCATCAGGTTCTTCCACGGTCTTGACACGCCGAATATGGCGTTCTTTACATCCAGACACAGGAACAGCACGCCGAATGCTATGAATGCGAAGAATATGCTGTGACGGAACAGCGGCTTGTTGTTTATCTTTATGGGTATCATGACGCCTATGCTCGCACGGGTCTTCACCAAAAGATAGCATATAGGCATCACGCGCAGGACTATGTTCACCGCATAGCTTGCCACCACAGGCGAGAGACCCGAGCCTATGAAGAAGCCCTCTCTGCACATGTGCATCCCCGATATGGTCTTGGGATACCCCGAGAACAGCAGTGACAGCGCGAATGACAGCGCCGTATACATTATCATCACATTGGATACGAGCTTAGTCGTGCGGACGAGCACGTCCCTTTCGTCGGCTGCGGGATACATCCCGGAAAAGCCGTCCGTATCGCTGTATTCGTTCTCCGAAACTGTCGAGGAGCGGTAGAAGCCGTATTCATTGTCCTTAGAGGATGACCATGCACTGTAAAGCCGGGCATAGTCCCTGTCCTGCTGACGCAGAGATGTTATGCGTTCGCTTCCTTCGGGCATATCATCACCTCGCTATATCGTTATACTAACGATAATTATATCATATTAACATTAAAATAAATTTTATATTTTGTATTTATAATATTAAGTTTATATTAACGCAGCAGGCTGAGCCCGGTCGCCAAAGGCGACAGTTACCCGATATTCGTTCGGCCTGAAACCGATAATGTCGTCTCGGAAATATAAACCCCAAAAACGCAAAATTATGCCAATCTATTGTATTTGTGCGTATAATATGCTATAATATGTATATTCCAATATTAGAAAGAATGATATCATGTACAGTGATCAGCATCTTCATTCATCATTTTCGGGAGACAGCGAGACACCGCCCGCAATGCAGGCAGAGAAGGGCATTGCACTGGGGATGGACAGGATATGCTTTACGGATCATCATGACCCATTTGTTGAGTCGGATGTGGACTTTGACCTGGATATACCCGCGTATTTCCCCGCCATGGAGAAGCTGCGGGAGGAGTACGCCGGCAGGATAGACATAGGCATCGGCATAGAGCTGGGGCTTCAGACACATATCGCAGACCACCTTGAGACCTATACATCCTATCCCTTTGACCTGATAATAGGCTCGATACACTTCGTAGACGGACTTGATCCCTATTATCCCGAGTATTTCGCAAAGTACGGCAGCAGGGCATATACCCGCTATTTCGAGACGGTGTATGACTGCGTGAAGATGATGAGATGCTTTGACACTCTCGGACATCTTGACTATATCGTGCGCTACGGCGGAGATGACCTGACCTATTCCTACCGTGAATATGCCGACCTCATCGACCCGATACTGCGCCTTATCATAGACAGGGGCATCGCCCTCGAATGCAACACGGGCGGTATGTCAAGGGGACTCGATGAGCCCAACCCCTGCTATGATATATTCAGACGCTACCATGAGCTCGGCGGAGAGCTCATCACCATAGGTTCTGATGCACATGACCCGTCCACCCTCGGCTATCGCTTTGCGGATGCGGGAGAGGCACTCAGGGCGATAGGCTTTACACACTACGCACAATACCATCGGAGAGAGCCGCGGATGCTGCGGCTGTGATACAACATGAACGCACTTATCATTTGCTTTGCCGAAGACAAGCGCCCTGCATATGTCGATCTCGTCAGGAGTGCAGGCATAGAGGATATGACCCTTTCATCGGGAGATAATGTCAGACATCTCGTCACCGAGAGGACATTTGACGTGATAGTCACCGTGCTCCCCTTTGAGAGGGAATTCGGGCTCGATACTGCCGCCTTCATAAGCGGCAGGACTGATGCGGAGCAGGTGATATTCGTCCCCTCGAAGGTATATGACGAGGTATGCTCCAAGGCGGTGGGTCTGCCTGTATCCATACTGCCGAAGAATGTGCCCGCCAATATCGCAGTGAATACCATACGCCGTGCGCTGTCGGTCAAATGCTCCCTTGACAAGGTGAAGAACGAGAATGACGATCTCAGGCGCAGGGCAGAGGATGAGAAGCTGATATACCGCGCCAAATGCGTGCTCATAGAATATCTCAAGCTGTCCGAGCCCGATGCGCACAGGCTGCTGCAGAAGCGTGCGATGGACAGGCGCACCTCTCTTGCGGATGCCGCAAGGTCGGTGCTCAACACCTACGAATACAGAGAGGGTCTCGACTGATATGAAGACATTCACTATCGGCGCAAACGATGCGGGTCAGCGTCTCGACAAATTCATCAGCAAGGCGTGTCCCATGCTCCCACAGAGCGGTATGTACAAGGCGATACGCACCAAGAACATCAAGCTCAACCGCAAGCGCTGCGGCATATCCGACCGTCTCTGCGAGGGGGACGTGGTGGATATATACCTCCCCGATGAGCTGCTTGCCGTGCCCGACACCGACGACTTCACCGCCGCACCCGACGATATAGACATAATATACGAGGATGCACAGATCATGCTGGTGAACAAGCCCTCGGGGCTCAGCGTGCACGAGGATGACAAGAGCGGGGCTGATACCCTTATCAACCGCATAAAGCATCATATGACCAACACCGGGGAATACGACAGCGCACGGGAGAACTCCTTTGCGCCCGCATTATGCAACCGCATCGACCGCAACACCGACGGCATAGTCATCGCCGCCAAGACCGCACAGGCGCTGCGCATACTCAATGACATCATCAGGGAGCGTGAGGCGGATAAGTACTATCTCTGCATCACTGCGGGGATACCGCCGAAGAAGGAAGACACGCTCACTGCGTACCTGTACAAGGACAGCAGCACCAATACCGTCACCGTCTCCGACAAGAGCACCCCTGCCAACAGGAAGATAGTCACGGGGTATAAGGTGCTCGACACCTTTGACGGTCTGGCATTCGTGGAATGTCGCCTGTATACCGGGCGCACCCATCAGATAAGGGCGCATATGGCGCATATAGGCTGTCCGCTCCTGGGCGACGGTAAATACGGCAGCAACCGTATCAACCGCACCTACAAGGTATATTCGCAGGCACTCTCGTCCTATAAGCTGCGCTTCTCGTTCACCCGTGACAGAGAGATACTTGACTACCTTAACGGCAGGGAGTTCGTATCGGATACATCCCTTGCCCGCAGACTGTGGGAACGCATCAAGGCGGCAAAGTGATACGTTTTATATGATTATACCATATCCCGCAAATCCTGTCAAACCGCATGGATCTGCGAAAAACGTGCTCTTTTATGCCAAAACCGGAACGTTTCGCCACAAAAAGCACAAAAAATCCCGACCTTGCAGTCGGGATGAATTTTTTGTGCCAAAGTTTAGCGTGCGTTTTTGTGGAAAATCACAATTAGTGTCGGCTTGCCATGCCGGCATAAGCTTGTTATTCAAAGGAAAACGGTTCGCAGCGAAGGATCTTCTGCCAGTTTCTTCTTCCGTATAGGAATCGGATTATATGTACTGTATGAGAATTGTCGTCTATGACATAAAACGCCAGATAGTTCTTAACGGGTATCATTCTGATCTTCCATCCTTTAAGGACAGGGTCATCGATGATCGGATGCTTCTCCGGCATAAAAGAGAGTTTTTCTATTTCCGCCTCGATCGTATCAAGGAGATTGTCGGCGGCTGTCGGATTAAGGAGAGTGAATTCAATATGATCCACTGCTTCGGTGATGTCCTGCTCGCCTTTATTGGTGATATGGATACTGTATGTCATTT
>JAFPPJ010000475.1 GCA_017410745.1 Oscillospiraceae bacterium | reverse complement strand
TGCTACAGAGACAACAGCTCCTTCATCAGAAACGGACAGCACATCCGACACAGAGGATACATCTGTATCGGAAACTGCTCAGACAATATCAGAGACAGAAGCTGCATCCGAGTCCGAGACCACATCCGAGAATACAGAGACCTCTTCGGATGAAACTTTGGCGGATACATCTGATGCAGAGGCGGGCACTGCCGCAAGCGCAAACTTTGCGTATAAAAGTGCGGATATCGACATTTCGCTCGTTATAGACAGAGGCAGGTACATTATCGACAACACCGAGATCCCGAGGAATGAGGTAGCTTTCAGCGTCTGCGGGATAAACACAGATGATGCTTCTGCGGGTACCGATGACAAGATCGTCCGTGCGTACAGCATGGCGTTCACCCGCGGCACAGACCGTGTTGAAGCCGTTTCGGATAATGTACTGGTGAAGTATGTCTTCACGGAGAAGGTGCCCGAAAGCGCAGCCGCTTCCATTGAAGTTTATACCATGTCGAACGGTACGAAGACCCGCGTGGAGACGCTCGGCACATCCATTGAGGACGGATATGTAAAGGGTCTGACCTTTAAGGCATCGCTGCCTGCGTTTGACAGCTTCTGCGTGGTATGGGAAGACACTGCGCCAAAGCCCGATGAATCAATAATCAGTGCCGACAGGAGCTACGAATACTCCGACGACACGATGACCGCCAGAGCCACTGCATTTGCGGGAGCAGTATGCACAGGCAATGCGGACGATACTGCTGTCCCCGAGAATGCGAACAATATCTCATTTGCAGTAGATACTGCGGATGAGGACGATGAGGTGTGCTCCCTTTTCGACAGCAACGAAGCAGAGAACAGGACGGTATTCGTACAGAGATTTTACAGTGAGAGCTATGAATCGGTGGACGTTTCAGACTATGAAACGGCTGTGACATATGCCCTCTCTGTTCCTGTGCCCGAAAGCTACGGCTTTGCCGTAAAGGTGAGAGCTGCAGATGAGGACGGCATATCCGATATAGAGTATATGCCCATATGCGAGGACGGATCTATCACTGCGCTGACCTTCTATGTGAAGGGCGCATTTGCGGTATATGAGCCTGTCAGAGGCGAACAGTTCAGTATAGACTATTCGGACGACAATATCACGGCATCGGCTGTGATAGGCGAAAATGCCGTTATCACTGCCGGGGAGAGAGCAGCGACAAGCGACAGCCTGTATATCAGCGCAAATATCTTAGACGAGGACGAGGCTGCTTCACTTCCCGTGTACGAAGAGACCGAAAAGAAGCTTATATATATCAGGGCAGCGGTCATGAGCGGCGAGGAAAAGGCCGACATTTCCGACAGCAGGGTATCCATGATATACAACGTGGGCAGCGAGGAGAAGCTGTCCTGTGCGAGTGCTGTTCTGATGCGCCTTGACGGCGATCAGTGGACACAGATGGATATAGCATCTTCAAGCGCTGCGGATGATGTACTGCAAAGCCTGTCATTCGATGCGTCGGGTGCTGAGTATTTCGTCATTGCGGCGGATATCATCCCCGAGCCTCCCGTTCCGCATTTCTACGAGTACAGCGATGAGAACCTTTCGGTGAACGTTGAAGTGGATGCAGAAGCGGTATTCTCCGCCGGGGGCGAGGCCGAAGAGGATGAGGACAGCGAGACCGAGGAGATAGATGCGGCTGAGGTGCGCCTTTACGCAAAGGAGATAGATGCGGCAGAAGATATCGACATCGAGGTCGGCGAAGATGAGAGAGTCAAGTTCTTTGACATCGGGTTCGAGACCAAGGACGGCACTGCTGTGTCCGCAGATCTGCTCACATTGCAGATAGACTTCACCATAAAGGGCGAAGAGGGCGAGTCCATAAGCAATATCGAAGTCTTTGCGCTCTCGGACAGCCAGACCGAGCAGATAGATGCGGCAGGCACAGAGGATGCCGCTGACGATGAGGATGCAGCGCAGAGCGATGCATCTGTCGGAGTCGTGTCCGTAGAGGACAACAAGCTCACTGTCTATGCTGTTAAGTATACCGTGGATTTCCATTACGGCGATTATGAGTATAATCTCGAGGGCGGCGGGGATATGCTCCTGTCCGAGCTGTTCGATGCCCTCGGCATAGAGGAAAGCACAAAGGGCAGCACCATCGAATTTACCAATGATGCGCTTCTCAGATATGAAATGGTCGAGGATGCGGATGAGCCCGATACTGCTGCCGACTGGCGGCTCATATCCCTCAGACCCTTCACGACTGTGGAGAAGCTCACCGTCAGACTGGCAGACGGCGGCAATGTTGAGATCACCGTGACCGATGATATATCACGCTATCTTGCGGTGGGAAGCAGCTATTATTTCAGGGATGTGCTCGACTGGATAGGCATTGAAGGCAGCCATGACGACAGGATCCTTAAAATGGGAATGCCCGGCTTTGACGGGGTAGCTACGTCCAAATATGAAGTGGTCCCCGTAGATGACCACAACACTTTGCGTGACTATCTCATCACCATAAAGGAGCCGCTCGATACGAGTGCTTCGCTCACGGTAGGCGGCAGCCCGCTGTATGTGAAGGAAGTAAGCCCCGGTGTGTTTGAAGAAACGACCGCCGCAGACGGCGTACAGGTCAAGTATGAATTTGTACACCCCAAGTCGAGCGTCAGCGACGAAAGCGTATTCTTCCGTCTTACAAGAGGCACCAATACGGAGGTGGGCGGTGTACAGACATGGCACGCAGATACTGCAGCAGAGGATCACTATTTCGAGTATGAGCTGTACTATGTGGTATCGGGCGACGATAAGATCGGCGTGGGCGAAATGAATATCGTGCTCCCTCTGCATATACTCCGCGATTCACAGGGGAATTATGCGGATGATATAGAGCTGTCCATACCCGACAAGGAGCTTTACGATTCGCAGCAGCACTCATCCCTTGCCACCGACAAGATATACTTCACATACACCATAGACGAGGCGAACAATGTAGTCAGGATCACTAATGTGAAGGAGCTTTCGAGCGGCGATAATCCTACGATCGTATATGCGTACAAGACCACAAAGAAGACCTATGATTACAACGACGGCGTTCCCTCCGAGCCTGCGTTCGCGAATATCAGGATAAACACCACATCTGCATCCGACAGCACCAAGCCCGTCATAGTATCGGGACATACCGAGCAGATACCCGTTGCCATCGACACGGATGTAGACATAAAGAAGACAGAGAAGACCATCGCACAGAGCAGTATATCTCAGCTATGGAAGGAAGAGTGGAACAATTCACTTTCTCTTGATCCGAACGACTACCATATCGAAGACGGCGAGATAGTATACGATTATGTCTATATGGTATGGAAGGTGAACAGCAGCTTTGTAAGCTATGATATAGGCGGCAATGAGATACATGCAGGCAATAACAGTATCACCAAGAGATACAGCTTCTCGCTTACGGGTGACCAGATAAGTGCAATAAATGAAAAAGGCGTTGCCATCAACGGCGAGATAATCGGCGTTAATCTTGCGGGCAGGAATGAATGGGTAGCATGGGACGGCACATCTCATACCACCGAGATAGACAGGCTCGTTGGCAAGGACAGGACGGATTATGTCCTTGTGAGATATCCCAAGAGCGCAGTGAACCTGTATGATGAAGATGCCGCTACGGGAAAGAAAACACCCGTAAAGGTCACTTTCAAGAATGATGTGGAAAATCAGATCATACCGCAGGGCGATACAAATGAGATAACTGGCAATGCACACGGTGAGATCATCTATACTCCGCCTACATATAAGCCTCCCGAGGAGAATACCGAGTTTGACAAGCACGGCAAATACGGCGGCAATATAGATGTAAAATCCGATAAGGACATTTCCTTCTATAACCTTGAGACACTGGTGAACAAGAACCAGCCCATAAAGGGGCTCAAGTACAATACCAAGATGTTCTCAAGCATGCTTCCGCTCACCTTTGATCCTGCCGAATTGCTAAGCCAGACAGAGGAGGATGTTGAGCATTATCAGTGGGCAGATGCTGTATACATCCTGAAGGATGAAACGCTCAGTCTCACCGATCTCAATCAGAGCAAGAACAATGCGGATTATAAAGCGTATAAGCTTATCGATGATGATTAC
>JAFPPJ010000474.1 GCA_017410745.1 Oscillospiraceae bacterium | reverse complement strand
TCCGATGAAAGCTCGGGCGGTGTCTTTTCAAGGGTAGCCTTGATGGCATCGAGTATGTGTGAGAGCGGTTCTGAGAGTGCCTCGCGCACCTCTTCGCTCGATATGTTCAGATTTTCGGGCAGACCGTTGAGCAGGTTGCGGCCGCTGACCTCATAGGTCAGTTCCTTTTCGAGGGGATATGCCGAGCCGCATGCTATCTTTATGTTCTCTGCGGTGCGCTCGCCTACGAGTATATTGTAGTTCTTCTTGATGTATCCGAGTATGGCCTCGTCAAACTTGTCGCCTGCGATGCGCACGCTCCTTGACGTAACTATGCCGCCGAGGGATATGACAGCCACCTCCGACGTGCCGCCGCCGATATCCACCACCATAGAGCCTGTGGGCTCCGCAACGGGCAGACCTGCGCCGATGGCCGCCGCCATGGGCTCTTCTATTATGCTCACGCGCCTTGCCCCTGCATTCTCCGCAGTCTCGCGGACAGCACGGCGCTCAACAGCCGTAACGCCCGAGGGGATGCATATTACCACGTCCGCCTTCGTGAAGAAGAGCGTACCCTTGAGCGCACGCTTGATGAACTCCACGAGCATTACCGTGGTAGCGTCGAAATCGGCGATAACGCCGTCCTTGAGAGGGCGCACTGCCTCTATCGAGCCGGGGGTGCGTCCGATAACGTCCTTAGCCTCCTGCCCCACATAGCGAGGCATATTGGTGCGTGAATCCACCGCAACTACCGAGGGTTCACGAAGTATTATGCCGTTGCCCTTCATGTACACAAGGGTGTTGGCAGTACCAAGATCAATGCCTATTTCTCTTATAAAGCACATATTGTCAGCTCCATATCAAAGGGTAATCTACACATATCCAGTATAACATATCTTTTCCGTGTAGACAATACGGAAATTTTTGCCCCGCCATGTCTGTATGTCTGTAAGCGGCGAAGCCATGCGGTTTGAATGGGGTATACACTATTTGCCGAAATTAACGCGGATATAAGCGCGCATTTACAGCATTTTCAACAGCAGCCGTTATCCGAGCTTGATCAGCCCGAGAGAGGACAGCAGCAGCACTGCCAGCAGCAGGGGCGATGCGAATTTGAGCATGAAGCCTATCAAAGGCTTGCGGAAAAGCTTTTCGCCGTTCTTCGTGGCTTCATCCGTGACGGTCTTGCTGCCCTTTACCCAGCCTATGAGTATGCAGGTGCCTATAGCCACCACAGGCATGAGTATGTAGTTGGAGATATAGTCGAAGATATCGAGTATCTGTCCGCTGGTACCGTTGGGCAGATGAGCATCAAAATAGAATATATTGTATCCGAAGCAGATGATGATGCCGAGCACCGCGCTCGCGCCAAGTTCTGCGAGAGTTGCCTTCTTTCTGTCCCAGCCCAGACCGTCCACCAGGGATGCAACGACCGTTTCGAGTATGCTCATCGCGCTTGTGAGCGCCGCAAAGAATACCATGATGAAGAATATCGCGCCGATGATATTGCCCATCGCACCGAGCTGCCGGAATACCTTGGGCAGTGCTATGAACATAAGGCCGGGGCCGCCCGACTGCATACCCTCGGAGCCGCTGAACACATACACTGCGGGGATGACCATGACGCCCGCAAGCAGAGCCACAACAGTGTCGCATATCTCTATGCGGCCGACGGACTTTGCAAGATCATCCTCGTCATTGAAGTAGCTGCCGAAGGTGACCATGATGCCCATTGCTACGGAGATGCTGAAGAACAGCTGTCCCATCGCATCGAATATGACGGTGATGATGCTGCCGATGCTCATTCCCGTGATATCGGGCACGAGGTATATCTTCAGACCCTCAAGGCCTGTACGCTCGCCGTTGCTAAGGGTGAGGGAGAATATGGATATCGTTATGACCAGTATGAGCAGTATCGGCATGAGTATGCTCGATATACGCTCTATTCCGCTGTTTACGCCCTGCAGGATGATAAAGCCCGTGATGGCAAGGAACAGCAGGCCGTATAATACAGGCTCGGTCTGTGCGGTGATAAATCCGGTGAAATAGCCGTCCTGAGCGGCATCAGCAGCATGACCCGTGATGAAGGTCACGCCGAATTTCATTACCCAGCCGCCTATCATGCAGTAGTAGGGGAATATCATAAAGGGGACGACCTGTGCGAGTATGCCCACCCACTTGAACTTGGGATGGAGCTTGCCATAGGCGGTCATTGCGCTCTGCTTGGTCATTCTGCCGATGCTCACTTCCGTCACGAGCATGGCGAAGCCGAACGTGACGGCCAGCACCAGATATGCACATATGAACAGTCCGCCGCCGTCCTTTGCGGCAAGATACGGGAAACGCCATATGTTGCCCAGACCTACCGCGCTGCCCGCCGCCGCAAGCACAAAGCCTATCGAAGATGAAAATTTGCTTCTTTTCTCCATTGTCAAGTCTACCCCCGAAAATACATCTGCAACCTTCATTGTAACATATATCCCGACAAATTTCAAGGGTTTGAGACAAGGAAATTTTAGTTTGAAGCACGCAGTTGTTGGATGTTCCATAGAAAGGGGGTTTGCGAACTGATAAAAAGTTTACAATCCGGTTACTTTAATTTGTGCAAATGAACAAATATGAACTATAATAATCAAATAATCACACATACATCTTTACATCGGTCAATGACAGTGCTATAATATAAAGTAGAGGCAGTATGCACTGCCGGTGAGAAAATAAAAAGTATATTGAGATACAGAGACAAGAAAGGAGGCAGTACCGTGAAAACATTGAAGCAGCGCATAATATCAGGCTTCACTGCATTTGCAGTACTGCTGTCATCCGTTCCGTCCATGATAGTCTATTCCGAAGAGATGCCTTCGGCAGAGACATCGGTGACAGCCGAGACAGAGGTGCCCGAGACCGCGGGTACTGTCGGCACCGATATGACCGAAGATACATCCTATGGCACAGACGGCGATATATACGGCACGGATACAGATACCGATACCGATACGGACACTTATACAGACACCGACACCGATACGGGGGATACATCCGATACGTCCGAAACCTATACGGACACAGATACGGATACGGACACAGATACGGATACCGATACAGAGACGGACACCGATACTGACACCGACACGGAAACGGATACCGACACAGACACCGACACCGATACAGATACCGATACCGGTACAAACGCCGATATCGAGGACACATCCGACACCGAAACAAGCGAGACCTCAGACGAGGAAGAGAGCGAATACCCCGACGAGAGCATATCGAGCTGCGAGCGTATATACAGCTTTGCAGGAAGCAAGGTATCCTCCGAGGTCACCGTATATGAGGGTGCGATGTTCACCGCGGACGATGTTCCCGTGAATGCCAACGACTGCTCGTTCACCATAGACAGTGTAGCCGAGGACGATGAACGCTTTGACATCATATCGGGCAGGAAGGGCGTACTGCGCATGTACGCAGGCAGGTTCTTCACCGAGGACTGCGAGAATGTGAGCGTATCCGACTATTCGCAGAGGGTAACATACACCCTTGCCGTGCCCACGACCGAAGCGGCATCCATCGCCGTATACACAGGCGAGGACATGATCGACACCGAGTTCGAGACGGTGTCCGAGGACGGCACCATCACCGCAGTGGTATTCACAGCGGGAAGCATATTCGCAGTAGCGGAGAATATCTCGAAGGAGATCCTTTCCGCGAGTGCGGAGAATGAGTACAGGATCACGCTTGCCTATGACAGATGGGCAGGCATCCCCTCCGATGCCTATCTGAAGGTGACCGAGGCAAAGCCCGCAGACTATATGGAGGATGCGGCAGATGCGCTCGGCTGGTCGGAAGAGGACTACGTTTACTATTCCAAGTTCTTTGACATCGCCATAATGAGCGGCGATGATGAGATAGAGCCCGCTACCCCCGTGACCGTCACAGCAGAGCTGCTTGACGTGGATGAGGGTGCAGAGGCTCTTGAAGTCGTGCATATCGACGAGGAGGGCGCAGAGAAGCTCGAGAGCAGCGCCACCGAATCCGCCGAGGTCACATTTGAAGCGGAGGCCTTCTCGGTATACGGCTTTGGAAGTGTGCTCCATGCGGCAGGCACACAGGAGACAGAGCTTGCAGACATCAGCTTCTACAGCTTTGGCGGCGAGGAAGTGAAGGTATCGGACACCGAGGCCTCCGACCCCGAGGAGGGTCTTGTCTCCGCGAAGGCACTTATTCCCGAGAGCGAGGAGAAGCTGTGGGCAAGGGCTTCACTGCCCGAGAGCGCAGGGCTCGATGCCCGCGAGAGCGTAGCGCTTTACAGCGTGAAGGACGGTGCTGCCGCAGAAGTGCTCACCGAGGACATCACCGCAGGGGAGCTCATCTCCCTTGAGGGCGTGGATGCCCTTGCAGTAGTGCGCGACACCGGCTACCGCCATAAGAACATATCCCTCGCACCGCAGGAATACTCCACCGTCACACTCGACGGCATGATGCCCAAGGCGGCCACCGCACAGGCATCGGACGTGACTGCGGACTATGAGGGCGAAGACGTGATATCTGCGTATGACATCAGCATCGCAGACGGCCTCGAGGACTATCAGCCTACAGAAGAGAGACCTGTCAGCGTAGAGATATACGACCCGCGCATCAATACGGATACAATATCTGTATACCACATCAAAGACGATGGTACGGAAGAGACTGTCACCTTTACCCGTGAGGGGAATACGGTGAAGTTTGCCGCTGTGGGCTTCTCGGTGTATAAAGTTGTTCCTCCCCGCGAGTATGATCCGCTGCCCCCCGACCCTGTGACTTCCATAGACGGGCTCACAGATGCGGATTCAGACAAGGGCTTTGTGCTGTATTACGGTAACAATAACTATTTCACCAATAATCTCAATTCAAATTCCGCTTTTATAGAGACAAAGAATCTCACGGAAGCGTCATTCTGGTATTTTGAGTATGATTCCGCTAATGATGTTTATTACATATATACCTATGTGCATGACAATAAGGTGTA
>JAFPPJ010000473.1 GCA_017410745.1 Oscillospiraceae bacterium | reverse complement strand
GGTACAAGACGGCGGTTTCTCCTTATTCGGCTTTACATTTATTGTATATATTAATGGTTTGGTCTCAAGCGGCAGATCACCTTCTTCCGCTACGATCTCTACTCTTAACTTCCGCTGGTCAGGATCGTAGGAAATGCAGTCAAGCACATATGCTCCTACCGGTACCGACAAGTTCGCTGCAGACATTATAAGCGCCGTTAGTGCCGCAAAAAATCTGCGTTTTCTTTTCGCTATGATATTGCTTTTCATAAAACCCCTCCTTCTTTTCATAACAACATGTACGTTATGTAATAAGCTATTTTCTATATCAATTCAGGGAAAACATCGACCGAGGCAAGTGGACCGATAAAAAACGCGCTCCGCCTGTCTTGCAAGCAAAGAACGCTCCTGTCATATATACATCGACAAAAGGGCATGGCTGCCAAAAGGGCATAACTGCCCTTACATGTTCTGCTCTGTTCCATCCATTTCAGGAAAGCACATCTGAACATAACCGTCGATCCCCTTCATAACATGATATGCCATCTTTGCCATTACTCCCGTACATCTGTGTATCTATTTTGCATTATATCACATATTTTGTGAATACGGTATACTTTTTGCAAATTATAATTATTTTCTACAAAGCCCACAAAAGTATACGTTCACAATTATGTAATATCGCTAAGACTTTTATGTATGGCATCGTCATGACAGCAAAATCGCCTCCTGTCGCATTGCGGCAGGAGGTTCCTGATAAGATAATGTGTCCTTAACATGCAGTCATGATAAGTCGGTACTTATTGCCGCAAGCTGCTCATTTTGTCCTGTGTCCCGATGTTACGGATACCCTGCCGTTTGTGCCGTCAACTATGACCATATCCCCGTCATGGAGCAGCTTTGTGGCATTGCCTGTGGCAAGCACAGCGGGTATCTTGTATTCTCTTGCGACTATCGCTGCGTGACTTAGTGTACCGCCGGTATCCACGACCACCGCAGACGCAAGTGTGAAGAGCGGTGTCCATTCCGGATCGGTATATGTGCATACAAGTACCTCGCCCTGTTCAAGCTTGTCAAATTCCGCAGGTGAGCTGACGATACATACCTTTCCGGCAGCCTTGCCTGCACTTCCGCTGACACCCGTTATCCTGTCGCTGTCGCTTGACAGAGAGAGTTCCATACATCTGCTCCAGTACGCCTCTGCAAGCGGGCGCTTTTCTTTCCTTTTTTCGATAAGCCCGATGTATTCGTCTGCCATTCCCTGCCTGCATACCGCAGCAAGTTCGTCTGCAAACAGATACAGCAGATCATTGTATCCCATGCCAAGAAGCTCTGCGCATCTGCAGAGAAGCTTACGGCAGTGCTCAAATTCGCTTTCCCAAAGGTATTGTGTAGCTTCGCGGAAATAATGGTAATACCTGACTGCCTTCACCTTGTTCCTGAAAGAATCGTATTTTTTGTCACCAAGCAGGCCGTGCATCTTCTGCATCATACCGAGGAACTTTGCCTTACTTTCTTCCTTCTGTGGTATGCGAAAGCTCTCATTTCTCACAAGCGTGCGCAGAGTGCCCAGAAATCTGTCGGGATCGTCATTCCATGACTTTGATATGAAGCAATAGCAGTTAAGATCCGTGCGGCTGCCGTATTTTTTCATAAAAGCATCAAAACGTTCTTTCAGCTCAGGCTCGGTTTCTGCAAGCTCCGCAAATGATGTTTTCATGACCCTTTCCGTCATAGTTTTATCCGACCTTATAAAGTCGGCAATGTCAGACATATCTCGGTTGATGTCGGCAGTCACATATGACAGCCCTTCCATAAGATCAAGGGACGACAGCGACTTGTCAAGCTTTTTCAGCTGCTTTTCAAGGCTGATGTTCTCAATGACCTGCGGGAATATCGCATATCTGAACCTTGCATATGCAGTATCGCCTATAAGCGCTTTCATACGTTCAAGCGCAGCACCCACGCTCTGTATATCTTCAAGAGGCATATCCTTTTCATCGTCAAGGCGTTTCTTGCAGTCTTTCAGTGCTTCCTCTGCGTGTCTGATATTGCTCTTGTCATCCTTCATCGCTTTTATAACCGCAGGAATCCCGAACACTTTCATATTAGGCGAAAATCCGCCGATACCGAATGATGATATACCATTGTCGTCAATAGGCGTCATTTCCTTCATGTCTATACCTGCTTCTGAAAGCAGACGCTGTTTCTGCCTGCCTACATTATCACCAAAATCATGGTCAAGCGGGAAATATGGCTTCGGCAGCTTTTCCATATTGAACATGACGCTTTCGCGCATTTTGCCCTTTGCGGGCTTCACCCTGGGCAGACTCTCAAAGTCCTTATCGGTAAATGTTTTGGCATCATTTCTGATAGTTGTGATGTTCCTTGCCTGCAGGATATAGATATTTCCGCCTGTTACCGCCCACTCGATATCCATAGGATGACCATAGTGTTCTTCGACTTCAAGAGCACTATCCGCAAGCCTCTTTATCATATCGGCGGAAAGCACCTGTGCAGACCGCATATCATCACTGACAGATACTTTTTCAGTGCCGCTTTCGCCGTATACGATCTTTATCTCCTTGCTGCCGATAACAGCCTTCTTCACATCTCCTCTCCTGTCACAGCGGTATTCATCGGGACTTACCATGCCCGATACCACAGCTTCGCCCAAGCCGTATGATGCGTTTATGACCATATCATCCGTAAGTCCCGACGGGTCTTTGGTGAATACAACACCTGCACTTTCGCTCTCGATCATCTGCTGTATGACTACCGCCAGGGATACTTTTCCGTCGTAGCCCTGTGTTTTCCTGTAGCTTACAGCGCGGTCGCCCCACAGAGATGCGTACGAAGCTATGTACAGACGCATACGGAAGAAGGTATCCGGCAAGGATGTGCTCGAGATCGCCACAGGCCCGGGCATGATAGCAAAGCAGGTGGCTGACAGTGCCAACAGCATCACAGCAACGGATTTTTCGGAAAAGATGCTGGCAGTAGCACGCAGAGGTATCATACCTTCAAATCTCCCCTTTGAACAGGCGGATGCAAGCTGTCTGCCCTATGAGGATGACAGCTATGATGTAGTAATAATAGCAAATGCCCTCCATGTTATACCGGGAGCTGAGAATGTACTTTCGGAGATCAGACGTGTGCTGAAAAGCGACGGGCTGCTCATAGCACCGAACTTTATACATGATAATAAAAACAAGATCAGCGAAGCATTCAGC
>JAFPPJ010000472.1 GCA_017410745.1 Oscillospiraceae bacterium | reverse complement strand
TGGTTGACGAACTGCTCGATGACTATGAGAAGGGCAAGAAGATAGATGAGATAAGGATATTCAATCACCCCGACAATGAGGCGATAGTGGATATACTCACAAGCCTGCGGAAGATAGTGTTCCCGGGATATTTCAGGAACAGGTCTATCAAGGTCTATACCATGAGAAGCAATCTCTCAATGCTGATAGAGGATGTGATATACAAGCTGTCAAAGCAGATAGCGCTGGTCATAGGCGGTGAGAACAAGAACGACCCAGAGGTGATTGAGCAGGCAGAGCAGCTGTCACTTGAATTTATCAAGAAGATAAAGAAGATACGCGAATACATCGAGACGGACGTGCAGGCGGCATATGACGGCGACCCTGCTGCATTCAGCGAGGATGAGATCATATACTCTTATCCGGGGATATTTGCCACTCTTGTCAACCGCATCGCACATGAGCTGTATCTGCTGAAAGTGCCGGTGATACCCCGCATGATGACGGAATATGCGCACAGTGAGACGGGCATAGACATACATCCGGGCGCTTCTATAGGAAAGTATTTCTTCATCGACCACGGCACGGGTATAGTAATAGGTGAGACCACTGTTATCGGCAACAACGTAAAGGTATACCAGGGCGTGACTCTGGGCGCACTTTCCACAAGGGGCGGACAGGCACTCAAGGACCGCAAGCGCCACCCCACCATAGAGGACAATGTCACCATCTATTCGGGTGCATCCATACTCGGCGGCAAGACAGTCATAGGCAAGGACGTGGTGGTAGGAGGCAATGCATTCATCACCCATTCGGTGCCAGACGGCGCAAAGGTGAGCGTCAAGAATCAGGAACTAAGGTTCAACTACGATGCTTCAAGGCCGATGGAAAGGCTGATAATAGAGGAAGATACAGAATGGTTCTATATGATATGAGCAGAGACAGGATATAGGATATACATATAACCGATGCAAGTTTTAATATATAATAGGAATTTGTATTGCCTACAGCCATATGCTATAATTATAAAGTGTGCTTATATCAATTGATCGGGAGAGGATAGCAATGGTCACAGTAGTAATACCTACCACACTCAGACTTTTTACCGAACACAGATCGGAGATAGAGCTCGACGGCAACACCGTAGGAGAGGTGCTCGCTCTGCTTTCGGAGGAATACCCCGAGACAAAGAAGGCTATGTTCGATGAACAGGGCAGGCTCAGGGAATTTATAAATGTATTCGTGAACGATGAGAATATAAAGGATCTGGACAATTTTGACACAAAGGTAAGGGACAGGGACGAGATCATCCTTATCCCCGCCATCGCAGGAGGCTCCGGTATGGACAGTGTGCTCGGCGACCGCAAGGGCGAAAAGCTGACAAATGACGAGATAACCCGATACAGCCGCCATCTTCTCCTGCAGGAGATAGGCGTGAAGGGTCAGAAGCGTCTTAAAGCTGCCAAGGTGCTGATAGTAGGTGCGGGCGGTCTCGGTACTCCGCTGGTGCAGTATCTTGCTGCGGCAGGTGTGGGTACGATAGGCATAATAGACAATGACGAGGTAGAGGAGACGAATCTGCAGCGTCAGGTAATACACGGCACAAGGGATATAGGCAGACCCAAGGTGTCCTCCGCAAAGGACAGCATAAAGCAGATAAACCCTCTTGTGAAGGTGGAGACATACAATATGCGCCTCACGGCCGAGAACGCCGAGGATATAATATCGCAGTACGATGTGGTGGCAGATGCATCCGACAACTATCCCACACGCTATCTTGTGAATGATACCTGCGTGCTGCTCGGAAAGCCCGATGTGTTCGGTGCGATGTATCAGTTTGAGGGACAGGTCTCGGTATACTATGCCAAGGAAGGCCCGTGCTACAGATGCATGTATCCCGCTCCTCCTCCGGCAGGGCTCGTACCGTCATGTGCGATGGGCGGTGTAGTAGGCGTGCTTCCCGGTGTGATAGGCACGCTGCAGGCGAACGAAGTCATAAAGCTCATCGTAGGCGGCGGCAAGAACCTTATCGGCAGGGTGGTCACCTTTGATGCATGGAACCTGAAATGGCGCGAGCTCAAGATACGCCGCAGCGATACCTGCCCGATATGCGGAAAGCATCCGACCATCACGGAGATAGAGGATTACGACTACGAGGATTTCTGCGGACTCACAGTACAGCGTGAGGAAGAAGCGGAGGTAGAGGGCATCGAGCCGGCAGAGCTCAAGCGCCGCATGGATGAGGGCGAGAAGATCACCATCGTCGATGTGCGCGAGCCTCATGAAAGGGCTATAGCAAAGTTCCCCGATGCCAAGGTCATACCCATAGGCCAGCTCGAAAGAAGGCAGAAGGAACTCGACCCGGATGTGGATACCATATTTGTCTGCAAGGAGGGAAAGCGCAGCATACTCGCTGTAAATACCCTGCGTGAGGCAGGCTATACAGGCCCGCTGTACAATCTCAAGGGCGGGACAAATGCATGGGCAAGGGAAGTAGACAAGGATTTCCCGATATACTGATTATTGGAGAGCATTCTCTCAATAATATAAACGATCAAAGACTTTGACGTTTAGTACAACATTTTATGGAGGTCATCATAATGGCTAAGGAAACAGTAAAGAATGACAGGATCGTTGCACTCGGCAAAAAGGCAGCGTATAATCTTGCCGACGTAAACAAGACCAGACCGCAGTACGGTGCGCTCACTCCCAAGTGGCTCACTAAGGTGCTTGAATTCAAGGGACTTGATTCCGGTATTTACAGGATAAACAAGGTCAAGGAAGGCGAGACACCCCTTGATGTTCTCTGCAGCTCGGAGAAGAAGTCCGACATAATCCCTCAGGGCTATGTAGAGTATGAGGAAGATCCCAGAGAGCTCCAGCTCGCTTCCATATCTACCATAATCAATATTGATACTGCTGTTGCCGATGTATACGGCTCACCCTACGATCAGGTGAAGGAGCAGCTCGACCTTGCTATAGACAGCCTTCGTGAGCGTCAGGAGAGCCAGCTCATCAACAACGATGACTACGGCCTCCTCAAGAACATTGCCGATTCCCAGCGCATCCAGACCAGGAACGGCGCACCTACTCCCGATGACCTCGACGAGCTCATCACCAAGGTATGGAAGGAACCCTCCTTCTTCCTCGCTCATCCCAGAGCGATCGCTGCATTCGAGAGAGAGTGCACCAAGAGAGGCGTGCCTCCCGTTACCGTAAATATCGCAGGCGGCACATTCATCACATGGAGAGGCATCCCCATCATCCCCACAGACAAGCTCCTCGTTGACGGTCTCAAGAACCCCAAGAGCAAGAGCGGCAAGACCAACATCCTGCTCATCCGCACCGGTGAGGCAAAGAGAGGCGTTATAGGTCTTTTCCAGCGTAATCTTAAGAATGAACAGTCCAGAGGTCTTTCTGTTCGTTTCAGAGGTATCGACGATAAGGGTGTTGCTTCCTATCTGCTTTCACTCTACTGCTCGGCAGCTATCCTCGCAGACGACGCTATTGCCGTACTTGAGGATGTCGAGGTAGGTGAATACTATGACTACGACTAATTACGGGATACCCTCGGAGTCCGAGCTCGAATCCCTTGCAAACTCTCTTTTCCCCGACTTTGACGCAGAACGCTGCGCAGGCGGGATAGAAAATCTTGCAGTTTCGGGCGATACTTCCGTGATATACGATGCGGCTGCAAAGGCAGCTGCTTTCGGCGGCGGCACGAACTATGCATCCTCCGCTGAGCAGGCAGTCTCGGGCTATGGCAGCATATCCGAATTTGAGCGCATCGCCAACGAGTATAACGGGTACGGCAGCGTGCCCGAATACGAGCAGGCAGCAGGCAGCTACGGCAGTGCTGCATCACAGCAGTACAATACCGCTGATGTCTATACCGCTCCCGCAGAGCAGGGAGCAGGCGGCGGGTATTCTCCCGTTGTCCTCTCCCAGGGACAGGCGGACAGCTATGTTCCGAAGAATGCGCAGCAGCCCTCTGTACAGAGCGCCCCTGCTGCAAAGAGCGACAGCCATATCATCGTGGGCACAAAGACACTTGCTCAGA
>JAFPPJ010000471.1 GCA_017410745.1 Oscillospiraceae bacterium | reverse complement strand
CTCTTTATTGCAGGGATGAGCGCCACATTTCTCATATCTGGCACGGATACACGTACGATCTCACAGCCTGCCCTCTCAAGGGTCACTGCCTGACGGACATTGCCTTCTGTATCATCTGCGGGGACATTGAGCATGGACTGTATGTATATCTTCCCGCTGCCAAGCTCAAGACCGCCGACTCTTACCTTGTGTACGTTCATCTGTCCACCCCGTTCACGCACATGATATGTGCTGTATCCTGCGGTACGAATATGCTCTTTATATCATTGAACGTGACTGCGAGCATCAGGAGCATCAGCAGCGCAAATCCGATAAAATGCACCATGCCTTCCTTCTCTGCACTGACAGGCTTGCGGCGTATAGCCTCTGCAACGAGGAACACAAAGCGTCCGCCGTCGAGTGCGGGAAGGGGCAGAAGATTGAATATGCCCACATTTATTGATATAAGCATAGCCATTTCAAGCAGAAAACCCGGCTTGAATCCGGTCTGCTTTGCAGTCTGAGTGATCGCATTGACTATGCCCACAGGCCCCTGGAGCTGATTGAGCCCGTATTTGCCGAGGAGAAGGTCTTTCAGGGATATAACGATGAGCCTTGCATAATATACGAACTTATTTGCTGCCTGAGGTATCAGCTGCATCGGTGTGAGCTCCTTATGATAGACCTTGAAGTCGTAGTTTAGCACCCTATTTCCGTTCTCCTCCGTTATGGTGAAGGCAACGTTCTTTATCTCCATGACCTTTCCGTCACGCTTTATCACAAAGTTGAACACACCGTCATCATCGTTCTGGAGCTGATATATTATATCATTTGCAGTGAACAGATGCATGCCGTTCATACTTACAAGCACGTCATCCTTCTGAAGCTGCTCTGCACAGGGAGTGCCCTCCACCACCTCTGCCACTGTGGTAGATGTATATCCGCCGTCCGCAAGAAGTATCACTATGCCGAGGATAAAGCCCATGATAAGATTCATGAATGCACCTGCAACAATGACTGCCATGCGGCTGCCCACAGGCTTATTGCGGAAATTATTCACATCATCCGCCTTTGCCTCATCATCCTCGCCCATTGCACAGAATCCGCCGAGAGGCAGTATCCTTATGGTGAAAAGGGTATGCTTTCCCTGCTTCTTGAATATGGCAGGCCCCATGCCTATCGCAAATTCATGCACATCTATGCCGCACTTCCTTGCGACGATAAAGTGTCCGAATTCATGAACAGTGACTATCGCTCCGAATATCAGTATCGCACACAGTAAGGACAGAAAAGTACTCATATATCAGCTACGCTCCTGCTTTCCGCAAATTCTCTCGCAGCCCTGTCAGCTGCAAGTATATTGTCAAGATCGTCCGAGGCTGTGAGCGGTATCTCATCGAGTGCCGCACAAACGCCGTCGGATATGTCGGTAAATGCGATCTTCTTCTCAAGGAAAAGGCGTACAAGCACTTCATTCGCGCCGTTTATGACCGCTCCTGCTGTGGTCTGAGGCATATCAGCCGCACGCATAGCCGCAGCAAGGCAGGAGAAAGTCTCAGTATCCGCCTTCTCGAAGGTGAGCTGTCCTATATCCGAAAGTGACAGCGGCTTTGATGAGGATACGCGCCTTTCGGGATATGTCAGCGCATACTGTATGGGTATGGTCATATCGGGAACGCCGAGCTGAGCGATGACCGCATTATCGGCTGTGACCACTGCCGAATGAATGATGCTCTGTCTGTGTACGCTTATCTCCACCTGGGACGGTGCGAGTGAGAAGAGATGGCACGCCTCGATAAGCTCGAAGCCCTTGTTCATCATAGTAGCACTGTCTATGGTTATCTTGCTGCCCATAGACCAGTTTGGATGGCGAAGCGCCATTTCGGGGGTGACGCTTTCGAGCTGTGCTCGCTTCATGCCGAAGAAAGGCCCTCCCGATGCGGTAAGTATTATGCCCTTTATCTGTGAGTGCCTGTCGCCCGATATTCCCTCCATACACTGGAATACCGCAGAATGTTCACTGTCTATGGGTATGATATCTACTCCGCATTCTTTTGCGAGCTGCATAACATAGCCGCCGCCTGCCACAAGTGTCTCCTTGTTGGCAAGTGCTATCCTGCGGTGCGCCTTCATTGCACTTACTGTAGGAAGCAGACCAGCTGCGCCTACCACGGCATTGACAGTACATTCCGCATCTTCATCCGCCGCACATTCACATAGTCCGTCCATGCCCGCTGTAACAGTGATGCCGCTGCCGAAAAGCTCGTTCTTCAGACTTTCATATCTGCTCTCGTCGAATATGCAGACCTTCTTTACGCCGAATTCCCTCGCACAGGCGGCAAGCGCCTCATGGCTCGTCGCCGCAGCTGCCGTATTTATGCGTATCTCCGGGTATCTTCTGCATACATCGAGTGTCTGTCTGCCTATGGAGCCTGTGGCACCGAGAAGATTTATGGAATGAGTCATATACCCTCCGTTTTAACAATTCCACCGTACAGACAATTCATCTGTACGGTGATGATTTATGCGATCGATTGTACGAAAACACTTCCGCCGAATGCGTTGAATACAAACAGCATGAACGGCAGAACGAAATATACGCTGTCAAATCTGTCGGCAAATCCTCCGTGTCCCGGGAAGAAAGTGCCGTAGTCCTTTATCTCATACTCACGCTTTATCAGCGATGCCGAAAGGTCGCCGAATATGCTGATCACGGCAGCAGCAATGACTATGATCGTGATCGCGGGATAATTCACGGTGAACGCATTACCCATCGTTGCCTGCACAGAACGGTATATCGTGCAGTATATCACGAATACTATCACTGTTATGACTATTCCGCCCACAGCGCCCTCAATAGTCTTCTTCGGAGATATATTAGGGCACAGCTTATGCTTGCCGATGGCAGAGCCCACGAAATATGCGCCTGCATCGGGCACCCATGCCGCCATCAGCGACATTACCACATAGCATACGCCATGTATCTCACTGAGCTTGTTGAGTGAGATAAGACAGGTCGTGCTGAGAGTGACGAGCAGAGTAACAGTCACCATGATAGCCAGCTTTGAAAAGCTCAGCTTCTTGTTGTCTGCCACAAATCCCGCAAACAGCAGGAACACTATCACGCAGCCCACGAACAGCTTCCATATATATGTTATCTCATCGAACCATGTGAGCATAGGTATCATCACACTGAACATCAGACACCATATATAATGTACCGGGAATTTCTTGAATCCCGCTTCACAGGCAGTGAGTATCTCATGTACACTTCCTGCTGCTATTGCAGCCACCGCTATAGGATATAAGATCGTCTTATGCAGGAACATCAGCAGTATGCCTACAGATATCCCTATCACAGCGGTCAGGATACGCTTGAGCATCTATACACCTCCGAAGCGCCGTTTTCTGCGCATATATTCATCGAGAGCCTTGTGAAGCTCTTCCTTGCCGAAATCCGGCCAAAGTGTATCCGTGAAATAAAACTCCGAATACGCCGACTGCCACATAAGGAAATTCGACAGCCGCTCTTCTCCGCTCGTGCGTATGATGAAGTCACAGTCGGGAGCCGGATATGTATACAGCTCTCGCGCAAAAATGTCCTCATCTATGTCCTCTGTGTCTATCTCACCTGATGCTGCCTTTGCGGCCAATGCCCTTGCAGCCCGCACTATCTCATCCCTGCCGCCGTAATTCATGGCAAGCATGATAGTAAAATCATCTATTGATGCAGTGTCCTTTTCAAGACGGAGCATCTTGTCTCTCAGACCTTCCGGAAAGCGGGACTTGTCGCCGATGAAGATCATCCTTGACTTGTCAAAGCGTGCTGCAGCCTCATCAAGGTATTCATCGAAGAGCCGCATAAGTACAGTGACTTCTTCCTTCGGGCGCTTCCAGTTCTCCGTGGAGAAAGCATAACAGGTCACATAGCGTATGCCTATCTTCCTGCATTCATCTATGACAGTGCGCAGCGTCTCAGCACCCGCCTTATGTCCGAATGTGCGCGGCATTGCACGCTTTTTGGCCCATCTGCCGTTGCCGTCCATGATAAATCCCACATGGACAGGGAGCTTGTTATCTATATCCATATGCATATTATCACAGCACGCGCACGGCTGTCAGCATACACCCTGCGGATGTACGACAGCACTGCCGTGCGCCTATGCTGTGATCATGATCGTCAGACGGTCATTATCTCCTTTTCCTTATCGGTGATCTCCTTGTCAACGTCCTCGATAGCCTTATCGGTCACCTTCTGAAGCTCCTTTTCGAGATCCTTCACATCATCCTCGGTGATCTCACTGTTCTTCTTCTGCGCCTTTATCTTATCCATAGCGTCACGTCTTGCATTTCTGATAGTGACCTTTGCCTGCTCGCCGTCATTCTTTACCTGCTTTACGAGTTCCTTTCTGCGCTCCTCGGTAGGCTGGGGGAAGGTAAGGCGGAGGCAGCTGCCGTCATTTGTGGGGTTGATGCCTATCTCGGAAGCCTGTATAGCCTTCTCGATGGACTTGAGCACAGACTTGTCCCAGGGCTGTATCACGAGAGTTCTGCCCTCTGATACGGTAACGGAAGCCATTGCGTTTATCTGTGTGGGAGTGCCGTAATAATCAACGAGCACCTTGTCGAGTATAGCAGGGTTGGCTCTGCCTGCGCGTATGGTATCAAGCTCTCTTGCAAGACCGTTGAGGGTCTTCTTCATCTTTTCCTGAGCGGTTTTGATATGATCGTTCATAGTCCTTGTTCCTTTCGTTATGGGTTATTCCTCGGGTTCAACGAGGGTGCCTATATTTTCGCCCATGCAGGCACGATAGATATTTTCGGGATCACTCAGATCAAATACAAGTATCGGGAGCCTGTTGTCCCTGCACATAGATGCAGCAGTGCTGTCCATTACCTGCAGATCCTTCACAAGTATATCGCTGAATGTAAGATGGTCATACTTCACAGCATCGGGATACTTGTTCGGGTCTTTGTCGTATATGCCGTCTACCATAGTAGCCTTGAGCACAATGTCCGCCTCTATCTCGGCAGCTCTGAGGGTGGAAGCAGTATCGGTGGAGAAGAACGGATTGCCCGTGCCGCATCCGAATATAACTACTCTGCCCTTTTCAAAATGCCTCATGGCCTTGTTGCGGATATACGGCTCTGCCACCTGCGGCATGGATATCGCGGTCTGTACACGCACATCGAGCCCCAGTGATTCAAGCACGTCCGCTACTGCAAGAGCATTCATCGTAGTGGCGAGCATACCGATATGGTCGGCTCTCGTCCTGTCCATAGCCCCCGACGATCTGCCCCTCCAGAAATTGCCGCCGCCTACGACTAT
>JAFPPJ010000470.1 GCA_017410745.1 Oscillospiraceae bacterium | reverse complement strand
TTTCTGATGTCGTCGATGAATGCAACGATCTTCTTGATCTCCTCATGGCCCTTGATGATGGCTTCGAGCATAGTGTCGTCGTCAACTTCGTTAGCGCCTGCCTCGATCATAACGACCTTCTCCATAGTACCTGCAACGGTGAGGTTAAGGTCATTGTGCTGTCTCTGCTCGAGTGTGGGGTTGAGCACGATCTCGCCGTCAACGAGACCTACGGAGATACCGCCGATAGGGCCGTTCCAGGGGATATCGGAGATGGATATCGCTATGGATGTAGCGATCATGCCCACTACCTCGGGGAGGTTGTCGGGGTCAACGGAAAGCACCGTCATAACAACGGATACATCGTTCCTCATATCCTTGGGGAAGAGGGGACGGATGGGACGGTCAATTACGCGGGAGGTGAGTATAGCCTTCTCTGTGGGCTTGCCCTCACGCTTGGTGAAGGAGCCGGGGATCCTGCCTACTGCGTAGAGCTTCTCCTCATAGTCAACGGAGAGAGGGAAGAAGTCGATACCCTCTCTGGGCTTAACGCTTGCGGTAACGTTAGCCATAACGGTGGTGTCGCCGTAGCGCACCCAGCATGAGCCGTTGGAAAGCTCGCAGGTCTTGCCTGTCTCAACGATGAGCTCTCTGCCGGCAAATTCGGTCTTGAATACTCTGTAGTTGTCGAATGTTTTAGCCGTATTCATGTTTTTCCTCCATACATATAGATTTATAACGGCGTTAATAATAAATCCGCCGCACGATAGAGGTCATGCGTCCGATTTATTATTAACCTGCCGTTATGATGAAAGCGGACACAAGTGTCCCTGCGTCCGCTCATGCACAGTTTTTCAGCGGCTCACTTACGCAGACCGAGCTTTGCTACGATCGCACGGTATCTCTCGATATCGTTCTTCTGAAGGTAGCCGAGAAGGTTACGTCTGTGACCTACCATCTTCTGGAGACCTCTTCTGGAATGATGGTCGTTCTTGTGGATCTTGAGATGTTCGGTAAGATCCTTGATCCTCTTGGTGAGGATAGCGATCTGGACTTCGGGTGAACCCGTGTCGGTCTCGCTGAGCCTGTACTGCTCGATGATAGCTGACTTTTCGTTCTTCTGCATCATAATAGATACACCTCTTTAAAAATATTTCCTTACACAGCGCGGGGCGCTGTCATGACTGTGTGACCGGCAGGTGCGATCCGCTTACAGCGGCGTGACCCGGAAACTCTGTCATGGGATATGAGTGTAAAAACACATTTGTTATTATACCACAGTATTTGCGACTTGTAAAGGGGTTTTACAAAACTTTTTTGAAAAAATATATCATTCTCTGCCCGCTTTTTTTGCCGATTTGATGGAGTACATCTGTACATCGGCACGGGAGATCACTGCATCGGCATCTTCGGAGACAGGGCCGTGGGAGTAGCCTATACTTACCTTGATGGGGTATTCCCTGCCGTCTATGACGGGGATGTTGTCCACGGTGTCGGATATGAGCTTTACGCGCTTTTCGGCTTCCTCTCTGCTGAAAGTGCCCCTGCATATGATATAGAATTCGTCGCCGCCCGCCCTTATGCACAGGTCGCCGGGCTCGGAGCAGGACATCACGGCGGCGGCTACCGCCTTTATGGAGCGGTCGCCCTCGGAATGGCCGAAGTTGTCGTTGATGTATTTGAGGCCGTCCATATCGGCAACGAATACTATCCAGTCGTTGCCGAAGCCGGTCTTCTTCATATCGTCTATGCCCTGATACATACCGCGGCGGTTGAGCAGACCCGTCATCTGGTCGTGCTTTGCCAGCTGTTCGAGACGGTTCTTGGAACGAATCATCTCAAGGGCGTTGTTGACATTGCGTATCCAGGTATGGAAGACATTGTTGATCTTCTTCTGGCTGAATGAGCGCTGCAGCACGGAGTATCCCAGCTCATAGCGCGAGAAGTGCATGGGCACCACATAGAACACGGACGGGGAGTGGCGCATATCAAGATACGGGATGATCTTTGATGTATCGAAGAGATGGTCGCCCTTCACGGAATAGTGCTGCACATCGTCTATCTGGTATGTATCGGTGGGCACGGTATGTATGATGTTGTCCATCTGCTCGGGGTAGCCGTGTATGCGCTGCTTGTCGGTATTGAGCCACTCCGGGTCAAGGCACAGCCAGTAGTTTATATATGGGCGGAGCAGCCAGTCGGAGCCGTATATAGCGCTTATCGCAGATGAAAGCTCGGTGGCGGCAGTGTAGGACTCGAATATATAGCTCTCGGTGATCCTGCACATATCCACATTGTCCACCATGTTCGAGTTGGTGTAATCGGGATGGGTATGCCATACGGAGGAATAGAGCTTAGCCTTGATATATGCGGTGTCCTCATTGCATCCGCAGCTGCCGCCGATACGCAG
>JAFPPJ010000469.1 GCA_017410745.1 Oscillospiraceae bacterium | reverse complement strand
TGCCCGCCTTGCCCGCCCGGAGGAAAATATGGACATAAGGGAATATATATATAACGAGGACGAGATACGCGCACTGTATGACGACGCAGGATGGAAGGCGTATACCTATGATATGCCGCGCCTGAAAAGGGCGTATGACGCATCGCTGAAGGTGCTTGCCGCCTATGAGGACGGCTCGCTGGCGGGGATAGTCCGTGCAGTGGGCGACGGCGTGAGCATCGTGTTCATACAGGATATAATAGTGTTCGGGAAATACAGGCGGCGCGGTATAGGCTCTGCGCTGATAAACGCCCTGCTTGAGCAGTACAGCGATGTCAGACAGATAGAGCTGGTGACGGACAATACCCCCGAAACAAGGGCATTCTATGAGTCGGCGGGCTTCCGTGAGCTTTCGCGGTACGGCATGTGCGGCTTCATAAATATGGACAACTATGAGAAAAGGGTGGCAGCGGACATAGACCATACCGCAGGCAGACATGTCTACTTCTATCCCGATGAGATCATGCAGGATGCCAGAGCCGCCGATATAGTGGGCAGACTGCTTGTATGGGCGTGTCAGCCCACCAATGCACGCCTTATCATGATAGGCAGGGAGTGCCTGACACAGTTCCCGCAGGAGTGGATATCGGATATGATACGCCGTACTGCGGAGAGTGCCATAAATATCGCAGACGACTGGGATTACCGCCGCCTGCTCGAGCTGACGGAGCTCATATCCCCGGAGCTGCTCGGCTGGGCGATATCCCTCAGCGAGGGCTCGGATGATCCCGATATAAACGAAGCGGCTGATGATTTCAGGGAGCATCTGAACAGTTAGTATCTATGTAACGTGTAAGGAGGAAATATGAAAAGGAACGCGTGTATCATAATATCCGCAGTGATGATGGGAATGACGGTGCTGCCGCCGTCGGACTATGTGCTGCCCGGCCTTTCGGCAACTGCGGAGGCGGCGTCCGTAAAGCTGGACGCCCCGACAGGAGCAAGGACATCGGCAAAATACAGATCGGGCAGCTATACCGTCACGCTCAGATGGGACAAGGTCAAGGGCGCAGACGGCTATCAGGTGTATATCTACGATGAAGCGAAGGGCAAGTTCGTCGCTTATAAGAAGGTAAAGGGCACAACAGCGCTTTATAATGATGCAGATGCGACTGTTACATACCGCTTCAAGGTCGCTGCATATAAAAAGTCTTCATCGGGGATCGTCTGCGGCAAACTGAGCAAGGAATTCCTGTGTGAATCGACCGAGGTGGAAGAAGAGCCGCCCGAGGAGTTTGATATAGTGCCGACGGTCGGGAAGACGTCAGATCTTGAAGCTCCGAAGAATATACGCCTGATCAAGGCCACTGCCAACTCGCTCACCCTGAAATGGAACGCAGTACCGGGAGCGGACAGGTACTATGTAGAATATTTCAGCGACAGCTATCGCCGTTCTGCTGAGGAAGAGGACGCGGACTTTGTCAGAGATCTGGTGACCTGTGATACGAACAGCATTACCGTGAAGGATCTCGAAACCGATGAAAAGTATGCTTTCATAGTGTATGCAGCAGAGGACAAGCAGGGAGACGAGGTCAACGGCAAGAGATCCGGGGAAATGCTGTTTTCCACCGAAGGAGTCGTGACAAAACCGTCAAGTCCCTCTTCTGCAAGGTTTTCATACTTTTCGGGACAGTACGGCGTGATCTCGTGGAACAGCCCGGAAAATACCGACAGCTTTACCTATGCATTGTATGAAGGCGATAAGTGTATATGTTCCGAGCGCACAACAGAGACAGCGGCTGCCCTGACCGGCCTCAAAAAGGACACGACCTATTCTTTCCGCGTAGCAGCGAGCAATAAGAAAGGCTCATCCGAGTATTATCACTATACATTCAGCACATCCGCGCAGAAGGACAGGCTGCCCGATCCCGAGGCATACGGCTATGAACTAAAGACGGATTTCCCGTTCTATAACGGTAATATTGTGTTCGGAAAGACATGTTCCTACAGTGAGATCGGAGATAAGCTCACTGAAGGCGAGTACCCGGACAATGATTATGTTAAGCATATGTTTGACAACGGGCTCAAGCCGAAGAATAACCGGAGAGAATATCTGAAAGATGCAAAGCTCCCGAATCTGATAGTAACAAAGATTGTGATATGCAGGGACGGAAAGGATCTTTATGAGTATTATACCTGCTGCTATTTCAAGGATAGGGATAATATCGAACTGAGGCTTGTCATAAAGGTATTGTGATGCCTGCACACATTAAAACGGGACATATCCGAAAGGATATGTCCCGTTTTAATGTTTCCCTCGGCGGTTCTTCTGCGGACGAGCCTGCTCCCGATGGTCGCGGGGCGCGCCGTGCCTGCCGCCCTTGCTGCTATTGCCGGCCTTGCCATTGCCCTTGGCGTTGCGAGCCTTGTTCTTCTGCTCGTTGAGCTCACGGGTGTATTGTGCATCCGGGGGCACGAGCTTGCCCTCGCCGTGGCCGATGAGGTCGCGCCTGCCCGCCCTGACGAGAGCCTCGATGACCCTGCGGCGGTTCTCGGGCTTGAAGTACTGCAGGAGAACACGCTGCATCGCCTTGTCTGCGGGCGTCTTCGCAACGTATACAGGTTCAAGGGTGTACGGGTCGAGCCCCGTGTAGAACATACAGGTGGAGATAGTGCCGGGCGTGGGGTAGAAGTCCTGCACCTGCTCGGGATGTATGTGGTTCTCTTTCAGGAATACCGCGAGCTCCACCGCATCGGAAAGGCGTGAGCCCGGGTGCGAGGACATAAGATACGGTATGAGGTACTGCTCGAGCCCCTTGCGCTTGGTCACCTCGTAGAAGCGGCGCTGAAAGCGCTTGTACGCTTCGATGTGAGGCTTGCCCATCTTGTCGAGCACCGCCGCCGAGCAGTGCTCGGGTGCGACCTTCAGCTGTCCGCTGATGTGATGCTCGATGAGCTCGTTCATGAACTCGTCGTCCTTGTCCTCTATCAGATAGTCGTAGCGTATGCCCGAGCGTATGAATACGCGCTTGACACGGGGCAGCGCCCTCAGTCTGCGCAGTATCCCCAGGTATTCGCTGTGGTCTATGTGAAGGTTTTTGCAGGGCTCGGGTGCCAGACATTTCCTGCCCTTGCACAGACCGTACTGCAGCTGCTTTTCGCATGAGGGGCCGCGGAAATTCGCGGTGGGGCCGCCCACATCGTGTATGTACCCCTTGAAGCCCTTCATCTGTGTCAGCTTCTTTGCCTCCTCGATGATGGACTCCTCGCTGCGGCAGGTGACGCGCCTGCCCTGATGCAGCGCTATTGAGCAGAAATTGCAGAAGCCGAAGCAGCCGCGGTTGTGCGTGATGGAGAACTGCACTTCCTTTATGGAAGGCACGCCGCCCTCCTCCTCGTAGCACGGGTGATAGGTGCGCTCATAGGGGAGAGAGTATACCAGGTCGAGCTCCTCTGTGGTAAGAGACGTGGCAGGCGGGTTCTGTACGAGCATCTTGTCCTTCTGCCGCTGTATGATAGTCTTGCCGTATATCTCATCCTGCCAGTCATACTGTATGCGGGTGGCCTTTGCGTACTGTACAAGATCGGTGGATACCTCCGCGTATGACGGGCACTGTACCGCACCGTAAGGTGTTTCGCGGGGATCGCACAGATAGCAGGTGCCGCGGACATCGCGTATGGAACGGACGTCCTCACCCTTTGCAAGGCGGTCTGCCAGCTCTATCATCGAATGTTCGCCCATGCCGTACATGAGTATGTCCGCACCCGTGTCCACAAGCACCGATTCCATTACGGTGTCCTTCCAGTAGTCGTAGTGGGCAAAGCGACGCAAGGATACTTCGAGTCCGCCGCACAGCAAGGGTATCTGCGGCGCAGCGGCACGGCACATTTTACAGTATACCGTAGCGGCGCGGTCGGGTCGTCTGCCGCCCTTGCCGCCGGGAGAATACATATCATCGGAGCGCTTCTTCTTGGCGGCGGTGTAGTGCGCCACCATCGAATCTATGTTGCCTGCGGTGACGAGCCATGCCAGCCTTGGCAGACCCAGCCGCAGCACGCTCTTGGGGTCGCTCGTATCAGGCTGCGCGATTATCCCGACAGTATACTCGTGATATTCGAGTATGCGCGAGATGATCGCCGCGCCGAAGCTCGGATGATCCACATAGGCATCGCCTATTATATATACGAAGTCAAGACGGTCAATGCCGCGTTCTTCCATGTCCTTTCTGCTGATCGGCATGAACATGAGATCATCCCTCTTTTTAATGAGTAATTAGTAATGAGTAATTTTACTCAACCTATCGTGCAAACGAATACTGTGCTATCCAATGCTCCGGGGATAGTACGGCGGGCTTGCCGCAAATGTGTATCGGGTGGGTGCAGGCTCAGCCTGCCGGCTTTGCCCGGCGATTTATTTCATCATCATGTCGATGAATTTTACCGTGTATTCATCCCAGAAGAAATTGTCGTGACCGCCGACAGATTCGATATATGTGTGCGGGAAATTGATGAGCTCGAGGTATTCGTGGAACTGTCTGTTTTCCTCGAGGAGGAAGTCCTCCGTACCGCAGGACATGAACAGCTCCGGAACGGTACTGCCCTCATCCATGAGCCATTTTGCGATGTTCTCGGGATTGTTCTCGCTCGATTCGAGCTTTTCGGGGTCGCCGAATACCTCGCGGTAGTAGTCGTAATTCGCCACATCATCGGATGAGCCGGGCTTCATCTGTGCCACCTTGTGTATGATAAGGGCGGAGGACATTGCCGCCGCCTTACCGAAGGTGTCGGAGTACATGAGGGCGGAATGTATCGCACCGAAGCCGCCCATAGACAGCCCCATGATGTATGTGTCCTCACGGGTGAGAGCGAGACGGAACACCTTGCGCACATAGGACACGAGCTCCTCGCACAGGAACGTGCCGTACTGATGGCCGGTGGACTGACCGTCTATCCAGAAGGAGTTTTCACCGTTGGGCATAACTACGGCGAACTTGTATTTCTCGCAGAGATGCTGCGGCACATAGTTGCCTGCACAGCCGTGGTAACCGTGAAGCAGGAAAAGTGTCTTCATGGGGCGTGCTGCGTACTCCTCGTCAGCAAGCAGGTCGTTGGGTATGAACATTTCAAAGCCGACGGTGCGCTTGAGCGCCTCCGAATAGAGCTTTATGGATAACTCGGACATGGTTGGCACCTCCGTAGGTTTTATGTATATACAAAAAAAGCCGCTCGCGCAAATGAGAGTGACTTAAAATGCAGATGAAAGGGTACGCCAATGCATCGCAGTCCGTGCAAATGCATCAACGAAATCGCCGTCGGTAATACCGACTGGTCGTACCGGCTGCAGATACAGCCCGTACAAATGAGAGTGACCGAGCCGCAAATAATAGGCTTCGCGCAAATGCATCAACGAAATCGCCGTCGGTCGTATTTACTGTACACATTGACAGTACAAACGAGAGTGACCGAGCCGCAAATGAAAGGGCTTGCTCGGATGCATCAACGAAATGCCTGCGGGCGCTGCCCGCTGG
>JAFPPJ010000468.1 GCA_017410745.1 Oscillospiraceae bacterium | reverse complement strand
ATTATAGCGCATATCAAAGCAAATGTCAATAGTGCCCGTGAAAGTGTAATTGTAAATTTTATGTGAACACGAGTTTTCCGCCTTTTTCCCATTGCACCGCAACATTTTTCTAAAATTTACGATATGTTATTTTTTTCGCAAAAGCTATATGGTATGATTTATATATACGACAGCATGTACATCATGCAGATAACCGGAGGAGATATGCAGGAATTTTCCTGTGAGATATGCGGTAACAGCAAATTCTTCGTGGACAGCGGCCGTTATATATGCTGCACCTGCGGCAAGGAATACGCCGCGGAAGCCGCTGACAGGCTGAAAGATGAAAACAGAGCCGACAGGCTCGCCCCCGAAGAGCTGGCACATCTCACCGAATTGGCAAGACAGGCGAGGGATGAGGGGAACATCGCCGACAGCGCAAAATATTATGAGCAGCTGGTAAAGCAGGGCCCCACCAGCTGGGAGTCCTTCTTCTTCTCTGTATACTTCAAGCAGATAGGATGCAGAGTATCACAGACAGAGCACGCAGCAAACACGATCAAATACGCTGTTGATACCACAGTCGCACTTATAGACAATCTTCCCGATGAGGAAAAGGCAGACGCTTACAAGACGGTGGCGGAATATGTGCAGACTGCTGCCGACACATTCAAAAATGCTGCCTACGCCCATTACCGCAGTCATCTCAAGGACGGCGGAATAGAATACGAATACAGCACACGCGCAGCCGCCTGCAGCGATCTTATCATACAGTGCGGTCTGCTGCTGAACAATACAGAAGCCGGAAAGGAGGCCGCAGCTATGCTGACGGATCATGATCCCAAAGAAAGCGCATCCGCATCGCATCTATCAGCAAAGGGCTGGTGGTATGCGGTCATAATGCTGGTAGTGATCGCAATAATCGTACTGACAACTTCATTTTTCAGCTCTCTCGGATAACGGGCTGTGCCTGTACCAAACTATACCATTTTATTTGCGGTCGTTTCTATTCAAGATATATATTAAGCCATAGTATTTTTGATATTAAGTCACAGTACTATGGCGTTTTTATATTGACAGATTGACAGAACTACATTGCCGCGCTATAATTGTTGCTGACATAAATCGGAATTTCAGGTGATAATATGAGTTTTTTTATAACTGAAAGTCAAAGAAAACAAAGGGGCGGATCTTGTTATTTTGAGTTCCAGCGAGGGCAGAAAGATACAAACTACAAACCTGTTTGTTGGAGAGAAGATTCGCTGTTATTGCATATGGATATTGTTGACGAGATTGCTTTATACAAGATCGTCCCGGATTTCCAATACTATGGTGAGACGATAATAGATAAAGAAAAATGGAGTATTATCCAGAACAATGTGAAAAAGCAAGGTTCAAAAGCAATTGAGGTCATGAATGAACTAAACAGTTGGGTTGAAGAGAATTTTATAGAATATGATTATTTTGTGATTGTAGGAATATAAATTCTGATTTAACTTAGCAATAATAAACGCAATACCCCCGAGCGCTTTGACCCGCTCGGGGCAAAACTGCTGTATATGTATCTGTCTTATGACCGAGTCGCTTATATTTTTCATCACCCAATAATTTTGTCTAAACTATTGCAATTTTCTCAATATTATGCTATAATATACACATTACATCACCGCTCCCGCCAACGGCGTGAATGAGCGCTTACAGGAGGTATATCATGGAAGACCGTGCAACTAAGATAGAACTGAGAAAAAACAGCCGCGTGCAGATGAGCATCATCCCCGGACACTACGCTACAAGCCATTCCCACGTCAATTACTATGTTGACCTCACATCCGTCAAGACCGGGCTCAAAACTGCCAAGGAGGCAGCGAAGGAGCTGGGCTCCCAGTTCAGCGCCACCCATGTGGACACCATAATATGCCTTGAGGGCACGGATATCCTGGGCGCATTCCTGGCAGAGCACCTGTCACAGGCGGGCATAAATGTAGATGAGGATATCTCCCTTGTCACTCCCGAGACCAACTCCAACAACCAGCTCATCTTCCGCGACAACGTGCAGAAGAAGATATGGGGCAAGCGCATACTCCTGCTCATATCCTCGGCATCCACGGGCAAATCCATCAACCGCGCGGTAGAGTGCCTGCAGTATTACAGCGGCGAGCTCGTTGGCATAGGCGCTATATTCTCCGCTATCAAGGCTATACACGGCATGGAGGTGCGCTCCCTCTTCACCGAGGCTGATATACCCAACTATATCAACGTCCTCCCCGCTGACTGCCCCATGTGCAGAAGCGGCAGGAAGGTCGATGCCCTCATCAACAGCTTCGGCTATTCAAAGCTTTGATAATACATATCATATCCGTCGGCAGGCTCAAGGACAAATGGATAAAGGAAGGCTGCGCGGAGTATATCAAGATGACAGGCGGCTATGCGCAGGTGCATGAGACCGAGATAGCCGACGAGAAGCTGCCCGACGATCCATCGGAGAAGCTGATATCCGCCGCCCTCGAAGCGGAAGCCGCGCGCATCACCGCCGCTTTGCCCAAGGGCTGTGCAGTCGTAGCCATGTGCATCGAGGGCAAGATGCTCTCCTCGGAAGAGCTGTCGGAAAAGATAGACAGCTTCTGCCTGCAGGGAAAGAGCACCATCGCATTCATCATAGGCAGCTCCTATGGGCTTGCCCCCTCGCTGAAGCAGCGCGCCGACCTGAAACTGTCCATGTCGAGAATGACATTCCCCCACCGCCTTGCCAAGATCATGCTGTGTGAGCAGATATACCGTGCACTGAACATATCCGCCGGCGGAAAATACCATAAATAACTTTTGCCGCATTTGTATCTTTTCACGTTTCAAATGCGGCAAATATCGTCATATTGACCAATTGACATTATCTATATGTGTATGCTATAATATAGCTGTAAACGTTTACATCTCATGTGATGCAGACGGCCACTTTCTTTTGATCATTTCCCTTCACCCGATATTGATGTACTCCCCTTACATCATAAGCAATGCCCCCTGTCCGGATAAGACAGGGGGCATTGCCCGTTTTGCTGTATATGTACAATGAAATAACATTTTTCCGTAATTTTTTGTAACCCAATATAGCCCGTATATCATTGACGAGACTGTATGAGTATGTTATAATTATATTGAACGTCAAAAGACTTTGCCGTTTGCTATAACAGTCGGATATGCGGCCGTCCGACACGGCTGCTGTTTACATATAACGGGTGATAATGTGAATATATATTTTATCCTGCCGGGGATAGCTGCTGCACTCGGCATTCCTTTGTTTTTCAAGGACAATAAGCCTGCAAGGGCTGTATATCTGCTCATAGTCTTCGGCTTCATGATGGTCATGTGCTCCATGAGGTACAGCATCGGCTATGACTATGACCATTACCGCGATATCCTCGATAAATTCGCAGACCATAACTATGGCTTTGCCGACGCCTTCAAGGTGCTCGGCTGCGAGCCGTTCTATACCGTGCTGATGAAGATAAGCGTGCTGTTCCCATATTCCACGCGCTATCTTGCGCTCAATACCATGACAGCCGCCCTGTGCTATCTGCCGGTATCCTATGTGATATTCCGTTACAGCCGATATCCGCAGCTGTCTGCATTCCTGTACATATGCATCACGTTCTTCTACAACACGATGAACTTCACAAGGCAGTCTATGGCGGCATCGCTGGTATTCCTCGCATTCAATGCCATACGTGAGCGCCGTCACTGGCTCGTGATACTGCTTGCGGTGCTCGGCGGGATGTTCCATCTCTCCGCCCTTGTGATAATACCCGTCTACCTTGTATCTCTCATCAAGCCCTCGTGGCAGTTCTACACAGTGATAGGCGTGCTTGCAGGAGTAGTATTCATATTCTCGGACAAGCTCATAAATTTTGCAGTCACAACATTCGTGCCCCGCTATCAGGTATATCTCGGCACGGTCTTCCTGAGAAAGGGTCTTGGTATCCCCTATCTCGTGATACCGCTGCTTATAGCAGTGCTCCACATCGTGATATACTTCACCTGCGGCAAGGAACAGAAGGGCTTCGGCACCTTCACTCAGTTTACGTTCATATGCTTTATCATATGGCTCTTCTCCATGAAGCATATGATCGTTGAGCGCTTCTCCCTTCCCATATACCTGTTTATCATCATGTCCGTGCCCGAGGCTGCATACTGCCTGCACGAGACCAAGCCCAAGCACCACAGGGAAGTATCCCTTATCCTCGCCACATTCTTCTGCGCCTTCGTCTATGACTACTTCACAATAAGTGAGGGCGTGCACGGAATATTCCCTTACCGCAGCATAACCGCTCCCACGCGAATAGACCACGAGCGTCTTGATATACGTCCGCGTGACTGCTTCGTCAACTCTCCGTTAGTGTCTTTTCTCTACACAGTCAGCCACAATGACTACACTATATTTGTGGTCAACAGCGGCGCTTCAAACGGGAAATTCCCCATAGAAGAGGCT
>JAFPPJ010000035.1 GCA_017410745.1 Oscillospiraceae bacterium | reverse complement strand
TATGTATATCATGGACTGTTCGCGCTTGTAGTCGAACTTGCCCTTGCCCTTCATGCGGTGTCTGAGGTTGCGTATGAACGCATCCTCGAAATTTCTCTTGTTAAGTCCCTTGAGGGCTATCTCGCCCTCTTTGAGAAGGATTATCTCATTCATTGCTATCTCCTTGAATAGGGTATAGGGTTTAGACCGCTATGACCGTCAAACTCCGGCTCCACACTTTCATAAGTTTTCGGAAAGCCTTTTGAGCCCCGTATATTCCGTGCGGAGTATTTTGTATGCCGCAAGTCCCTGCTCCATGCCGAACATCTTTGTCATGCCGGTGTAGAACTGCTGCTTGTCCTTTGCCTCTCCGAGCACATCGAGCACACGGTCGCACTTCTTCGCCGTAATAGTGCCCGAGAGCATTTTCTTTACGGTATTGAGAAGTGTGCGGTAGGCATCGGTGCCGCCCTTGTTCTGCTGAGAAGTATCGGTGCTTTCGGCTTTCCGCGCAGCGTCTCCGGCAGATTCTGCTGTGGTATCATCATCGGCAGCTTCATCCGCAGCGATCTCTTCCGATTGTACCGGCTCTGCGGGCTGCATCGGCTCTGCGGGCTGCATCGGCTCTGCGGGCTGCTCCTCAAAGGGGAGCTGTGCGGCGGTATCGCCTGCGGGATGCCTGATGCGCGAGAGCGCCTTTGTTATGGTGGGGCAGCAGTATATGCTCAGTCCCTCCACGCTCGCACTTTCCCAGAAATGCCATATCACGCCGAAGCCCTTGTCCTCGCTTATGATGAATATGCGCTTGTCCTCGCTTCGTGCCACGAGATACCCCGTGAAGCTGGCAAGCTGGAAGTCGAGGGCGTTCGGATGACCGTTTGCCGCCGCAAAATATACGATCTTCGCCTCGGATGCGATGATCGCGCGGTGTGCATCAAAGGATAGGCTCTGATGGGAATTGGTGTAGAATATGTATACCGTGTCCTCCTCCGACAGACGGTCGATACCGTCGAGACCGGCAGATTTCACATTCTCAAAGTCTATCAGGAATATCATATTATCTCCTTATATTCGGTTTGGAGTTTGGAGTTGCTGACGGGACTTATTCGTTTGTTCTCATAACCGCCGCTTTGCGGAAACGATAACAGCACATAATAGGTGTCCGTTAGTATTGCGTTATTCGCTCTTAACTATTCAGAGTGTGATAACTCCAGACTCCGGCTCCACACTTTTTATGAGGTTTTTTCCAGCTTCATGTAGCCCTCGCGCAGAGCTGTCACGAACAGGTCTATCTCGCCCCATGCCGACATCTTCGAGAAGGATATCCTCAGCGATGTGTCCGCAAGCTTCGCGTCAAGACCCATCTCAGTGAGTACGCGGCTGGTCTTGCCCTTCGAGCAGGCAGACCCGCTCGATACATATACATGGCGGCTCTCAAGGAAGTGGAGCATTATCTCGCTGCGTATGCCCTGTACGGATATGTTCATGACGTAGGGCGAGCAGTTGCTCCCGGAATTTATTGTAACGAAGGGCAGGGCGGAAAGCTGTGTGCGCAGCCTGTCGCCGAGCATCTGTGCATTTTTGTATGCGGTGGGGATATTTGGCAGCTGTGCTTCTACCGCAGCGCCCAGACCCGCTATCAGCGGCACGGATTCCGTGCCCGAGCGCAGGCCCTTCTCCTGTCCGCCTCCGTGCAGCAGGGGAGGGATGCGTATGCCGCGCTTGATGTACATAGCGCCTATGCCCTTGGGGGCGTGTATCTTGTGGCCGCTTACCGTGATGAGGTCGGCGCTCATATCCGATACCTTCATGGGGAGCTTGAGAAAGCCCTGCACCGCATCGGTATGGGTAATGCAGTCGGGCTGCTTGAACTTGACGGCGGAGAATATCTCGCCTATGTCGTTTATCGCGCCCGTCTCGTTGTTCACATACATACAGGTGGCAAGGAACGTGTCGTTGTCCACCGCATAGAGGAAGTCGGTCAGGTTGATGCTGCCGTCCGAACGGGGCTTTACGCGCTTGACGATGAAGCCCTCCGCCTCAAGGCACTGCAGCGTCTCCTCCACTGACGGATGCTCTATCGAGGAAGCCACGATAGTGCGGTGACGCTTGCCATAGGTGTGCGCCGCACCCAGGAGGAGCGTATTGTTCGATTCGGTAGCGCCCGATGTGAAGGTGATGGTCTCGGGCGTGACGGAAAGAGCCTTAGCCACGCTCTTCCTTGCAGATGTGAGGATAAGCTCCGCATCGAGCCCCATGCGGTGGAGCGATGAGGGATTGCCGTAGTTCTCGCGCATCGCATCAACGGCGGCCTGTGCAGCCTCCTCGCATACCCTTGTGGTAGCGGCATTGTCAAGATATGTCATCATAACACCCCGTTTGATATATCGTCAAAGTATATAACCTATTTATTATAACATATACGGAAGACAAATTCAAGAGAAAAAGTATAAATTTCAGTTGTCAGTGTCCACTGACAACTCGGTTGATAATTCACATATTGTTAACATACGCTTGAATAAAATGTGCTATACTAATATATGTATAACTATCCCGAAAAGGAGGCGTGTTACCATGAAAAAACAGCTCAAGCCGAAGACTACCATCGTTGCGAGGGTAATACGCCTGTCATCTATCGCCACGCTGCTCACGGCATTAGTCACCACAGTCGTGAACCAGCTCATACTCTATTCACAGATAACCGAGTCCACCACCGATGAGATAAGACTGCTCTCCATGTCCTATGCGTCGGCGGTGTCAAATGCAGATATATACGAGAATGCGGGCTTCCTTGACTCGCTGTTCACCGACTTCTGCGATGTGAATTCCTACGAGGCCATCGGCTTTGTCTTCACAAGGACGGGCAGCGTTGTGACCGAGACGGATTCACCGCTCATACAGAAGGGCATGGATCTTGACGATATAGGCCAGACCGACAGCCGCTATGCCGAGCTCGGTGAATTCGTGGCAGCCGTCAATCACCGCGTAGCACCGGGAGATATGCTCACTCTCGAGGATTTCCACAAGGACGAGCAGAAGGTCATCACCATCGACGGCAAGCGCTACTATGCAGGATGGTCGGCAATAGAGAACTACGACACCCTCTTCGTTATGATGCTGTTCCCCTATGAGAACGTGCTTTCGAGCTTCACCACCGCAATGATAGTCGTGCCCCTGGTAGGCCTTACGGCAGTAGCCCTTGCCACGGTATGTGCGATATTCATCGCATGGAAGATAGCAGCGCCCATATCTGCCGCATCCGAGCGGCTCGAAAAGCTGGCGGAGGGCGATCTTATGTCGCCCACTCCGAAGAATATGCGCAGCGATGAGACTATGACGCTGCTCACATCCCTCGAGTCCACCACTCTCTCGCTGCAGTCGTACATCACGGATATACAGCGCATACTCTCCGCCATAGCCGCAGGCGACCTTACCGTGCGCCCCGAGGCGGACTATGCGGGCGACTTCATAAACATAAGAACGGCGCTTGAGAAGATAACCGCATCCCTCTCCGACACCTTCGGCGAGGTGCAGAAGGCGGCGCTTTCGGTCAATGACTGCTCCGTCAGCGTATCGGGCGGTACCGCATCCCTTTCGCGCAATGCCAATGAAGCGGCAGAGGCTGCCAATGTCCTCGCACAGAACATCGAGGACGTGAGCGCAAGGATCGCCGACAATGCCCGTGAGGCATCCCACGCACGGGATATGACCATCAGGGCGGACGAGTACGCCGCAAAGAGCAGCACCAACATGAAGCTGATGATGGATGCGATAAGCGACATAGAGCACACATCCTCCGAGATAGAGACTATCATAGATGTCATAGACGATATAGCGTTCCAGACCAATATACTCGCGCTCAATGCGGCAGTAGAGGCTGCAAGGGCAGGGGAAGCGGGCAGGGGCTTCGCAGTCGTTGCCGATGAGGTCAGGAGCCTTGCGATGAAGTCCTCCGAGGCTGCCACCCAGACAAGGGAGCTCATCGTCAATTCCCTGCGCTCCGTGCAGAACGGCTCGCATCTTGCCAAGGAGACCGAGCAGACCCTTGCGGGCGTTACCGAAATGGTAGGCAATGCCACCGATATAGTGGAGAAGATAGCGAAGTCCGCAGACGAGCAGTCCGCAGCCGTATCCTCCATAAGCGGCGGCATGACCACGATAAACAGCCGCATCGCAGACAACTCGCGCACCGCAGAGCAGAATGCGGCGGTATCCGAGGAGCTTTCCGGCCAGTTCAATATGCTCAACAATATGCTGAACCGCTTCCGCTTCAGCGATAAGAAGGGCAGTTGACGCAGCTGCGCCGTTTGATATGCATACTGTGTATTAATGTATATAAGACAGATTAAAATGAGATTAGAAAAATCATAATCTGATGAAAAAACACCGTAAAATATTGACATTTGTCCTCCTGTGAGATATACTGTACTCACAAGGCCGGGGAACGGACACGGCCGATGAAACTTAAACACGAATTAAAGGAGGACTCTACAATGAGTGAATTTTTTGACAGACTTTCCGAGGCTCTTACTTCCACAGGCAAGAATGTGGGTGACAAGGCAAAGGCTAAGAGCGATGAGGTCAAGCTCCTTTACAAGGTAGGTACCGAGAAGAAGGCTCTTGACATAATCTACACCGAAATAGGCAAGGCTTACTACGAGGAGAGCAAGGATGCTCCCTCCGAGTCGCTCGCAGCTCTCATTTCCGAGGCTACCATCAAGATCGAGGAGATCAAGTCCCTCGAGGATCAGATCAGAGCTATCAAGGGCGTATATGTATGCCCCAACTGCGGCGCTGACATCCCCCTCGAGTATGACTTCTGCGGCAAGTGCGGCACCAAGGCCGAGAGACCCGAGCCTCCCGTTGAAGAGGCACCCGCCGAGGAGGAGACCGAGCCCGAGATCAACATCGTTGTTGACGAGGACGGCACCGACGAATAAGACAACCTCACAAAGACAGCACGAACCACTGCCCCTGCCCCTAAAGGCGGGGGCAATCTTTGTGTATATTAAGCAGTAATCATTAATTGTCTCAGCCTCCCGTGCAATCGAATACCCTTAAAAGGGTAGAGGGTATAGGGTCTGGGGTATAGGGAAGGAGTGCTGCTTTGCAGCACATTCTTAATGGGGGCTGTGCCCCCAAACCCCCGTTTGCCCCAAAACGCCCGATAGGGTACACTTCAGATGTGAGAGAACACCTGCGGATGTGTTGCTCTCTCGATCCCTATACCCCAGAGCCTATACCCTATCACGCCTATCAAGCCATCCCGTACTAACCGGAGTTCCGGGGATAGTACTCCGTTCCCGCTAAAATGCGTACCGTGCGGGCTTTGCCCGGTGACCTTGACAAAACTATAAGTTGGTGCTATAATAATATAGTATGCATTTGTCCAAATGAAACTTATAAGGATATTATTATGAAGATAAGATGGAACAGTAAATACACAACAGTGTCGGCCTATGTGGTCGTCACATTCGTCCTGTGCCTGATCATCGTGACCGTGGCATATAAGATGCCCGCCATCATCGGCGTGCTCAGCAAGTTCTTCAAGGCCATATCCGCCATACTCTGGGGCTTTGTCATAGCCTATCTGCTAAACCCCATCATGGTGCGCATTGAAGGCCTCGCCCACAAGCTCCTCGACAAGAAGAAGGATCACCCGCGGCTGTGCCGCACCATCGCCACTATGATATCGGTGCTGTTCGGCCTCGGCGTCATAGCGGGCATGATAGCCATTATCGTGCCTCAGCTGCTCGACAGCGTGCAGGGCATACTCGACAATATGAACCTGTACCTGCAGAATATCTATAACTGGATAAACAAGGCGCTCGAGCAGTACCCCGAGATAGCCTCCTACGCCAACGGCCAGTTCGACCAGATGCGTATGTCCATCATGAGCCTGCTCAATAATATAGGCCCCAATATATCGGAATGGGGCGTCCGCCTAAAGGACGGCGCTACCGGCGTCATAGGCGGCATAGGCAACTTCATCATAGGCTTCATCGTGTCTATCTACTTCCTCCTTGACAAGGAGAAGTTCCAGGCGCAGGGCAGGAAGCTCGCCACCGCCATACTCCCCGCAGCACCGAGAGATCACCTCTTCTCGCTGCTCGACCGCATGAACCGCTCCGTGGTCAACTTCCTTTCCGGCAAGATACTCGACTCCGCAATAATCGGCGTGCTGTGCTTTGTCTGCATGAAGCTGCTTCGCCTTGACTATGCGCTGCTCGTCAGCGTTATAATAGGCGTGACCAATATCATACCCTTCTTCGGGCCTATCATCGGCGCAGTTCCCGCAGGTCTGCTCCTGCTCATCACAGAGCCCCGCCAGGCGCTCATATTCGTGGTGATGGTGGTGCTTTTGCAGCAGTTCGACGGAAATATCCTCGGCCCCCGCATACTCGGCGATTCCACGGGTCTGTCTCCCTTCTGGGTAATGTTCGCCATCTTCGTGGGCGGCGGTATGTTCAAATTCCCGGGCATGGTGCTGGGCGTGCCCTTCTTCGCCGTGCTCTACGACGTGGTGAAGGATATAGTTGAGTCCGTGCTCAAGCAGAGAGGGCTTTCCCCCGATACCAACGATTATTACGCCGACGGTGCGGTCATACCCGACAAGGAGGATAAACGCGACCTTGTGGCAGAGATAGTCAACCGCTTCCGCCATTCGGGCGATAAGGAGGACGACTCCGACGAGGGCGAGCAGAAGCAGGAGACAAAAGAAACGAAGTAAGCCGTGTGAAACCATCTGCAATTGTAAATTATGACATTGACAATCATATACTTTTATGGTATAATGCATTTTAGCACATTAAAACTTTAAACTTTAGCACCGCCGTGTACAGACACGGGGGTATAGTGACTTCAGACAGGGTGATCTTTATGATGAACATGGATTTTATCCGCAAGCTGCCTATCCCGCAGGAGATCAAGGCACAGTTCCCCATCTCCGAGGATATGAAGAAGGCAAAGGCATTGAAGGATGCCGAGATAAAGGACGTATTCACAGGCAAGTCCGACAAGATGATACTTGTTATAGGCCCGTGCAGCGCAGACCGTGAGGATGCGGTGATGGAGTATATCCACCGTCTTGCGAAGATGCAGGACAAGGTGAAGGACAAGCTCATACTCATACCCCGCATCTATACCAATAAGCCCCGCACCACAGGCCAGGGCTATAAGGGCATGGTGCATCAGCCCGACCCCACCAAGGGCGAGGATATGCTCGAGGGCATCATCGCGATACGCAAGCTCCACACACGCTCCCTTGCGGAGACAGGGCTCGTTTCCGCGGATGAGATGCTCTATCCCGAGAACCACCGGTACCTTTCGGATATACTTTCCTATGTGGCGATAGGCGCACGCTCCGTTGAGAACCAGCAGCACAGGCTCACTGCATCCGGACTTATGGTGCCTGTCGGAATGAAGAACCCCACAGGCGGCGACTATTCCGTTATGCTCAATTCCATCATCGCAGCACAGTCCGAGCACACCTTCCTCTACAGAGGATGGGAGGCTCACAGCAAGGGCAACCCGCTCACCCATGCCATACTCAGAGGCTATGTGGACAAGCACGGCAGATCCCATCCCAACTACCATTATGAGGATCTC
>JAFPPJ010000034.1 GCA_017410745.1 Oscillospiraceae bacterium | reverse complement strand
ATCTGCCTGTTTCTATCGTTTCCTCTGCCGACCCGTCGGGGAAGCAGCGGTATACTCTGCTGTCCTCACCGTAGGGAGGAGCGGTGTAGAACCAGAACATACCGTTCATATAGTATATGCCGTCGGTACTGTTGTCTTCAAAGGCCGTGCCTGTTTCTCCCGTGCGTTGGTCATACCAGCATATGCGGGAATTCTCACATATCTCGGCGCTGCCGATGAAATTGCCATAGCTGTTGAGCCCGCATGAATGCTCATCGTATACACGATAATATATAAGATCGCCTATGCGCACGAAGCATCCGCCGTTATTTTCCACATCGTCGCACATACGGTATTGCGGCATCAGCGCCCTGCCGTTCAAGTCTCCGCCCTTGAGCGCGGATACATCATCAGGCCTTGCCAGGTATACGAGAGGCACTGCATCAACGGTGACACGTTCAAAGAATCTGTTGCCGTCGTCCGATGAAAGTGTCAGGTTGTCTGAGTCAAGATGGTACGAGCAGCTTTCTTCAAGCGGAGGCCCTCCGGGATTTGTGCACTTCATCGAAATGCTGGTGCCATCAGCGGTGAAGCCTCCTTTGTATACTTCTGCCTCCCTGCCTGCAGCTTTGGAATATACGGTCATTTCGTTTCCGCTGTCAGTGACCCTCATATCATAGAAAAGGGGAGTGCTGTTGTCATCGTATGTGACCCAGAGCCCGCAAAGTCCGTCGGGCACATTCCCGGTGAAGGTCTCGCAGAATGATACCTCATCATCACGTCTGAGCACCGTGCTGTCCTTGCCCATGCCCATCAGGTCTGCACCGTCAAGTACGATGCCGTCGTCATTCACCGTAAGTGTGCCTGTATCTGGAACGCTCCAGTATCGTCCCGCATTCGACATGGGTGAGTACAGCAGCACTCCTGTCTCACAGGTGTCCGTATCCTTTCGCTCAAATGCGCCCGCTTCCGACGGTATCAGTTCAGCTGTCCATAGCGACATTTCCTCATAGCTGCCGTCTATATTCTCGGATATGCTGCAGTATGCGTATATGTTCCCGTAAAAGTCAAATATCTCCGCCCTCAGCAGCTGCTCTGTCCCATCGGTGTCAAGCACGCAGGAATAGCCGCCGGTCATCCTTTCGGCAAGCGTCGTGTCATACAGCGCTGCCGTTTCAGCGGTCGTCTCTGTTTCTGCGGAAACAGAGGAAGAGGCCTCGGTACCTGATGTTTCGGATATGCCTGCTGTCTCTGACGCAGCCGTCACAGCAGAGGTAGCGGTATCAGGCTTCGTATCCTGCGAGCAGGAGCATAGAATAAGTGCGGATAAAACATATATTGCAGAGCGTTTCATCGTATCCCCTCCATGTCAGATCTCTTTGACCGCCTTAAATGTCATTTGCCTTATCATTGACCGAGTACTATGCCGAGCACATCTGCGGGAGTGTCCGCGATATGTTCTGCACCACCCTCTGTCAGTTCAGAGACTGTCCTGAATCCCCATGTGCATCCTATGGAATGTATCCCTGCATTGTGCGCGGTCTGCATATCCACTGCGGAATCGCCTACCATCACCGCCTTGTCTGCGGTGATGCCGAGCGTATCCATTATGCTGTGTATTATTGCAGGATCGGGCTTGACGGGCATGCCGTCCGCCTTTCCCTTCACCATGACGAATACATCTCCGAACATCTCGCTTATTATAGTTTTGGTGAATATATCGGGCTTGTTTGATGCAACTGCCGTGAGTACGCCGTGGGCTCTCAGGTCATGCACAAGCTCCGGCATCCCGTCATAGGGACGGGTCAGTATGTTGTATTCTGCGGCGTATATCTCGTTGAAATCATCGATTATCATGCGGATGTGTTCATCCGAGCGGCTGTCTTCGGGAAGCGACCTCTCGGCAAGCTTCAGCAGGCCGTTGCCTACAAAGTATCTGTAGGCTTCTGTGGGATGCACAGGGAAGCCGTGACGCATCAGCGCCTTATTGCAGGCTGATGCAAGGTCTCCGAGAGAGTTTATCAGCGTGCCGTCAAGGTCAAATATCACAAGATCGTACATTCATATGCCTCCGATAGTATTTTTCTTTAGCATTATAGCATAAAATCCGTATAAATACAAGTGGTAAGGCGAATTTATATGACCGTACATAGGTATCAAAGCCTAAAGTGGGCGTAGGCTCAGCCTGCCCAAAAAAATTCAAAATATTATTGACAAAATTATTCCGCTGTGATATAATGATTTTATGTAATTTGCTGATTTTGCGGAGGAGTATCCATATGGGTTATAAAAACGATTTTATCAGATTCATGGCTGAGTGCGGTGTGCTCAAATTCGGCGATTTTACGCTGAAAAGCGGCAGAAAGGCACCGTATTTCATCAATGCGGGTGAGTATAAGAGAGGTTCACAGCTCGCAAGGCTCGGCGGATTTTATGCCGACTGCATCGCAGCAAACAAGCTCGAATTCGATAAGCTGTTCGGCCCTGCCTACAAGGGCATACCGCTTGCGGTAAGCACAGCAGTCGCACTTTCCACGAAGTACGGCATAGATGTGGGCTATTGCTTTGACCGCAAGGAGGTCAAGGATCACGGCGAAGGCGGAATGTTCGTCGGAGATGTCCCCAAGGACGGCGACAGGGTGATAATAATAGACGATGTAATGACCTCGGGCAAGGCTCTCAAGGAATCATATCCCAAGCTCAAGGGCGCAGCCGATGT
>JAFPPJ010000467.1 GCA_017410745.1 Oscillospiraceae bacterium | reverse complement strand
GTACAGCCAGAATCCGCAGGAATTGACCATCTGCTGCTGCGACAAACCGATTCCGGAAAAGCTTCGTGAAATCGTGGATATTACTTACAAGAATTCCGGCGTGAACAAATACAGCATCCGAGACGGTGTTTGCGATGTTTCGCTCACGTTCTATACCGACAGCCTGCACTACCATAAAGGCAAGATACTCAGCAAGTCCGATAAGATACACATCAGTCTGCGCAAGGTCATCAAAAGACCGACCGATCTCGGATTTTCCCTCACGGCCGTTTCCTGCCCGTTCTGCAGCGCCAGCTTCGATGCGGCAAAGGTGAGAGAATGCCCGTTCTGCGGCAATACCTATCCGCTTGAGGAAAATGAATGGGTCGTGACGGATATCGGTATATGAGAGCCGCAGGCAAAACTATTCTGCATAATACTTATTGATCCACTCGACAAAATAGATAAATGTTGCCGCAGACAGATGTCTGCGGCAAAAATCATAAATCCCGTGTGCTATCCTATGCTCCGAGACGAAAACACAAGTCCCTCTCAAATGAGCAACGGGTGGGTGCAGGCTCAGCCTGCTTATGAGAGCTTTTTCTTCCTGCCTTCTGCGATCAGCGGCTTTGTGCCGTTGATAACGTTGTCGGCAGTGATGGTGACCTTCTGTATGTCCATCGAAGGCGCGTTGAACATGGTGTCAAGGAGCAGACCCTCCACTATCGCGCGGAGACCTCTTGCGCCCGTGCGCTGCTTGATAGCCTTGCGTGCTATCTCGGTGAGGGCATCGCTGTCAAAGACAAGCTCAATGCCGTCAAGCTCAAACAGCTTCTTGTACTGCTTGATGAGCGCATTCTTGGGCTCGGTGAGTATCTGTACGAGTGCAGCCTCGTCAAGCTCCTCGAGTACGGTGATCTGCGGAAGTCTGCCCACAAGCTCGGGCACAAGACCGAACTTTACCAGATCCTCCGGCGTCACATCGCGGAATATGTTCTTTTCCTGCTCGGATTTGCTCTTTATGTCTGCGCCGAAGCCGAGAGTATTCGATTCGCGGCGCTTCTTTATTATCGCTTCGAGCCCGTCGAACGCACCGCCGCATATGAAGAGTATGTTCTTCGTGTTTATCTGCAGGGTCTCCTGATACGGGTTCTTTCTGCCGCCGTTGGGGGGAACGTTGGACACGGTGCCTTCGATTATCTTGAGCAGTGCCTGCTGTACGCCCTCACCGCTGACATCACGGGTGATGGATACGTTCTCGGACTTACGGGCGATCTTGTCTATCTCGTCGATGTATATGATGCCCTTCTCGGCAAGGGGGATATCGTAGTTTGCCGCCTGTATCAGACGTACAAGGCAGTTCTCCACGTCGTCGCCCACATAGCCTGCCTCGGTGAGGGTGGTGGCATCCGCAATGGCAAAGGGCACTTCGAGCACCTTTGCGAGAGTGCTTGCAAGAAGGGTCTTGCCCACACCCGTAGAGCCCAGGAGTATGACATTCGACTTCTGCAGCTCCACATCATTGTCGTTGTCGTCGAGGGAGTTTATGCGCTTGTAGTGGTTGTATACCGCAACAGCAAGAGCGGTCTTAGCGTTATCCTGACCGATAACGTAGTCATCGAGCACCTTCTTGATATCAGCAGGCTTGAGAAGCTTGTACTTCTTGTCCTGCTTGCGCTTGTCTACCTTGGTCTCCTTGGAGGGGGCAAGGTCTGCTATATCTTCGCGCATGAGCAGCTCATAGCAGTATACTACGCAGTCGTCACAGATGTTGTTGCCTGTGCCGCTGGTGAACATCCTGAGCACCTGCTTCTCCGTGCGACCGCAGAAGCTGCACTTTTTCAGCTGTGGAGGCATATACATTCTCCTTTACAAAATAGGGCAACAGCAGTTGCCCTATCATATTACCTGTGTTCGATGACCTTGTCGATGAGGCCGTATGCACAAGCCTCTTCTGCGGTCATGTAGTTATCCCTTTCGGTGTCGCGCTCGATAACGTCAATAGGCTTGCCGGTGTTAGCCGCAAGTATGGTATTGAGTTTGTCTCTCGTGCTAACCATGTGGTCGGAATGTATCTTTATATCGGTGCACTGTCCGGAGATACCGCCGCCCGAGATAAGGGGCTGATGTATTAGTATCTCGGAGTTGGGCAGGGCAAAGCGCTTGCCCTTTGTGCCTGCGGAGAGCAGGAACGCACCCATAGATGCAGCCATGCCTATGCATATCGTGGATACATCGCACTTGATGTACTGCATAGTGTCATAGATAGCCATGCCGTCGGTGATGACACCGCCGGGGCTGTTTATATAGAAGGAGATATCCTTATCGGGATCCTGTCCCTCAAGAAAGAGCATCTGTGCCACGATAAGGCTTGCGGTGGTATGGTTGACATCCTCGGAGAGAATGATTATCCTGTCATTGAGCAGCCTGGAGTATATATCCATGCTGCGCTCACCGCGGCTTGTCTGTTCAACAACGTAGGGGACAAGGCTCATATTGCTTCTCCTCTCTTACTTTATAACGGCAGCTTCCTTTACCAGCTTGCCTGCCTTTGTAACGAGCACATCAGCCTTGAGCTCATCGCGAGCGATGATGTTGAATATCTGCTCGGGGTTGATGTTGTAGCGCTCAGCTATCTTCTTAGCCTCGGTATCTACCTCTTCCTCGGTAGCCTCGATGTTCTCGTCCTTAGCGACCTTCTCGAGTGCAAGTCTGATCTTTACAGCCTTGACAGCCTGCTCTCTGAATGTCTCCCTGAAGGAGTTCATGTCGGAGCCTGTGAAGGAAAGATACATGGGAAGATCAAGACCCTGCTGTCTGAGACGGATCTCGAAGTCCTGAACGAGACGGGTGATCTCCTTCTCGAACATAACTGCGGGGATCTCACCGCCGACCTTCTCAGCGAGCTTGTCATAGATCCTGTTCTCGGTGATGACATCAGCGTTCTTTACTGCTCTCTCCTCAAGGTTCTTCCTTACGTCAGCCTTGTATTCTTCGAGAGTATCGAACTCGGATACGTCCATAGCGAAATCATCGTCAAGAGCGGGGAGCTCGAGAGTCTTGATCTCGTGGAGCTTTACGGAGAACTCAGCAGGCTTGCCTGCAAGCTCTTCCATCTGATAGTTCTCGGGGAACTTTACGTTTATGGTGAAATCCTCACCGGTCTTGTGGCCGATGATCTGATCCTCGAAGCCGGGGATGAACTGACCGGAACCGAGCTTGAGGTCAAAGCCGTTCTCTGCGCCGCCCTCAAAAGGCTTGCCGTCCATGAAGCCCTCGAAGTCGATGGTAACGGTGTCGCCTTCCTCAGCAGCCCTGTCGTCAACGGTCACGAGTCTGCCGTTCTTCTCCTGCTGACGCTTGAGCTCGTTCTCAACGTCCTCATCTGTTACCTCGCGCTCTGCCTTCTCTACCTCTATGCCCTTGTAGTCCTCGAGAGTGATCTCGGGTCTTACGGTGCAGACAGCCTTGTATACAACGCCTGTCTCCTTGGAGATGGAGATAACGTCGAGTGCGGGAGTGTCAACGAGGTCGAGCTCGGACTCGATTATAGCGGGTGTTACCACCTGCTGTACCATTTCGTTTATAGCATCATCGTAGAAGCAGGTCTCACCGTAGAGCTTCTCTATCATCTTTCTTGTAGCCTTGCCCTTACGGAAACCGGGCACCGAGATCTTACCTCTCTGCTTGAGGTAAACCTGCTGAATGGCATTTTCAAACTGCTCACCGGTAGTTTCTACTTCAAGCTCCCAGGTGTTAGCGCCTGTCTGATTCTTCGACTTTAAGCTCATTTATAACATCCTTCCATTGTATCCTGCGGGCCTTGCGCCGTGGGTACATACTTTTTCATTAAAACAACATTGCTATTATAACATATGAATCGCGTAAATTCCACACATTTTGCGGATTTCGTGTGATTGCACAAATTATTTTTTGGTCAAAATACACTATTTATGCATAATATTCAAAGTCATCCAGCTTGATAGCCTTGACCTCTGTATTCTCCACAGCCTCGTCTATCAGCGGGTCAAAGTCATATGCAGCCTCCGCTTCGAGCACCGCCGCAAGGTCGGGACGGGTCTTCGGATGCTTCGGCGTGAATACCGTGCAGCAGTCCTCATAGGGCTCGATGGATATGTCAAATGTGTCTATCCTGCGGGATATCTCTATTATCTCGGTCTTGTCCATGCCTATCTCGGGGCGGAATACAGGCATATCCGCAGCCGCATCAGTACATACGATAGCGCCCATGGTCTGGCTTGCCACCTGACCTACGGACTCGCCCGTGATAAGGCACTGCAGATTGTTCTTGCGGGCTATCTTCTGGGCGATCTTTATCATCATGCGGCGCATTATGATAGTGAACAGCTCCTCGGGGCAGTTGTCCCTGAGCGCCTCCTGTATCCTGGTGAAGGGCACGCAGTAGAAGGTGTTGTCGCCCGTCCATGGGGTGAGCTTCTCGCAGAGCCTTTCTACCTTGAGCCTTGCCCTGTCCGAGGTATAGGGCGGTGCCGCAAAGTGTATGCAGGATATGTCCACGCCTCTCTTTGCCATCATATACCCTGCCACCGGGCTGTCTATGCCGCCCGACAACAGGAGCAGGCCGCGTCCGGATGTGCCTACGGGCATGCCGCCCGCCGCAGGTCTGTTGCCGGTATGGATGTATGCGTTGGTCTCGCGTATCTCCACATTCACCGTAACGTCGGGATCCTTCACATCCACCGTGAGATGATGGAATTTGGAGAGTATGCGCCCGCCAAGCTCGGCGCAGAGCTCGGGCGACTTATAGGGGAAGTGCTTGTCGGAGCGCTTTGCCGCCACCTTGAAGGTGCGGGCTCTCTGCAGCTCCTTGCCGCAGTATGTGAACACATCCTCCGTGATGCGGTCTATGTCCTTTTCCGTCACGCCCGCACGGCATATGGCAGCCGCGCCGAAGGTGCGGGATGCCGCAAGCACTGCCGCATCCATATCCACGTCGTCATCTGCGGGGATTATGTATATCATGGACTGTTCGCGCTTGTAGTCGAACTTGCCCTTGCCCTTCATGCGGTGTCTGAGGTTGCGTATGAACGCATCCTCGAAATTTCTCTTGTTAAGTCCCTTGAGGGCTATCTCGCCCTCTTTGAGAAGGAT
>JAFPPJ010000466.1 GCA_017410745.1 Oscillospiraceae bacterium | reverse complement strand
GACTACAAGTCGTATGAGGGCAGGAAGACCCTTGAGGAGCTTGAGGATCAGTTCAGGAAGAACGTATCCGAGAAGAACGACTACGGCTTCAAGTATGCACCTGCAGACAAGGCTAAGTTCATGGATGCGCTCGCTGTGATTGAGGGCTCTGATGCTGATATCGAGACCCTGAAGAAGGACATTGTTCCTCTGCTGAGCGTGCGTCCCGCAACAGGCGCGGTATTCAATCTTGCAAGGGCACTTTCGCCTGCTGATGCGGAGAATGTCGAGAACATCTCGGGCTACTGGGGCGTTGATGCACTTCCCTTCAAGGAACTTTCGGACTATATCGGCAAGGCATATATGCCGGACGATGCGAAGAACGATAAGGGCGAGACTGTCGTGGCGCCTGCAAAGGCCAAGGTCATACTCGGCGAGATGATGAAGGCTGCAGGCAGATACAAGATAAAAAATCTGTCTGCGATAGATGAGCTTACCGAATATATCTCCAGGGCTGAGGAGAGCGAGCGTACATACAACGGTACGGTATTTGCTTCGGTGGAGGAGATGAACAAGGCTCAGGAGAACGAAAAGAAGCTGATAGAGGAATGCGATGACCTCTCCGCTCTTTCGATGGATGAGCTCAAGAAGCTGCGCAGATACATCTATGATATGAAGCTTGACAGGAAGACTGCTTCAAAGTATCTTATCAAGGTGCGCGTAGCCATGAACGATGCCGAGGAGAACAGCATAAAGCAGCTGACCTTCGGTATGCAGAACAAGTCAAGGACAGAGCTTGCTGCGCTCAAGAAGAAGATAGCGGAGGAGTGCGATGAGACTATCGCCGCTCCCTATATCAAGAAGATAGAGAGCGCAGATCTCTCCGCACAGCTCAAGGAACTGAGCGGTGCATTCTCGACGATACCCGATGCACACAAGGCAGACGAGCTCGAAAAGAAGCTTGCCGAGGGCGGGTACGACAAGATGTTCTGCAGACACTATACCGCTAAGATAAACGATGCAAGAGACGGATTTGCACGCAAGGAACTCGAAAGCGCATGCGCAGGCATAGACACCGCCGACAAGGCAAAGCTCTCCGACATAGAGAAGAAGCTTGAAGGCGTGAAGTGCCGCGATGCCCTGAAGGCTGCATACAGCAAGAAGATTGCTGCAAGAAAGCTTGCGATAGAAGAGGACGAGGCTGCGAAGATATTCGGTGCGATAGCTTCTGCCGACAAGGCAAAGATAGAGGAGCTGCGCAAGGTGATATCCGAAGGCAAATTCAGAAAGTCCATCACGGACAAGTATGTGCCCAAGCTCGATGCAAGAGTCGTTGAGATCGAAAATGCCGAATTCATCAAGAAGTGCGAGACCATCCCCACGATGGACAAGAAGGCACTTGATGAGATCGTCGGCATACTCAAGAGCGGCAAGTATCCCACTGAGATAAACGAGAAGTATCTGCCTCTCACTAAGGAGCGCGAGAAGGCACTCCTCAAGGCAGAGATAGATGAGCTTGCAAAGGATGTCAAGACCATGTCCTTCGAGAAGCTCGATGAGCTCGAGAAGAAGCTGGTAGACGACAGGTTCCCCGAGGAGCTCACAAAGTCTGCATTCGCTGCTGCTGCTGACAGAAGAGCAGAGCTTTACCGCAAGGAAGTGGATGACCTCTGCAAGAGCATCGATACCCTTGACAAGAAGGGCGTTGAAGAGCTCAGGGGCAAGCTTGGCAATGACAAGTACGATGCAGAGTATGTGAAGAAGTATACCGAGAAGCTTGACAAGAGGATAGACAAGATCGAGACCGATAAGGTGAACGAGCTTACAAAGGATATCGACAAGCTCAAGAAGGAAGAGCTCGAAAAGCTCACGGCACAGATCAAGGAACTCGGCTTCAAGGAAGAGAATACCAAGGCTGCGTTTGAAAAGATCCACAGCAAGGAGATCAGTCTGATGAAGGCTGAACTCGAGTCCCTGTGCAAGAACATAGACAAGACTCCGAGAAATGAGCTGGCAAAGCTGAAGGAGGCGCTTGCAGACGGTGCATTCGACAAGGAGCTCTCCACAAAGTATATCGAGCAGATAGACAAGCGTTCGGCAGAGCTCATCAAGACAGAGCTGTCGGAGCTGTGCAGGAATATTTCCGGTTCTCCCAAGGACAAGCTGCTTGAAATGAAGAAGAAGATAGCAGAAGTTCCCGAGTATGCAGAACCCGGCAAGCCCTATGTAGATCAGATCGACAACCGTCTCAAGAAGCTTGACAAGGAAGAATTCGACAAGCAGATGAAGGAGATCGACTCCCTCGACAGAGAGCAGCTCGACAAGTTCATCGACAGCCTTGAAAAGCGCAGACCTACTCTCGATCCCAAGAACTACGAGGAAGTATACAAGAAGTGCGAGGAGAGAGAGGAATACCTCGCTAAGAAGGAGCTCGACGAGATCGTTGCAGGCTGTGACAAGGCAGATCTCGAAAAGCTGCTCGAGATAAAGAACAAGATCCAGGGCGCTGTTCATGACGGCAGCTACAGCATAGGCCAGGCTCAGGACTACATCAACAAGCTCAACGATGTGATGCAGCTGCGCTATGTGGAGTACTACTCCAAGCTGACACAGAATATCGGCGCTATGAGCCGTGTAGACCTTATCGTGCTTCGTGAGAAGATCGAAAAGAACGAGGTCAAGGCTCCCGATGATACTCTCCAGCGTCAGATCACCAAGGTCAACGCCAAGATACGCGAAGCTGACCGTCTTGCGCTTGACAAGAAGTGCAAGAATCTCCGTTCCTTCTCCGAATATCAGTGCGATGAGCTTATCAAGGACATCAACGAGATGGATATAGGCGATGATGACAAGAAGGAATACATCAACAAGTGCAAACTGCAGATAACCAATACCAAGAACGCAGAGCGCGACGAGTATGTCCGCAAGCTCAGCGAATGGCTCCTTGCAGACGGTGCAAGAGACAGCGTATTCTATCTCAACAATGAGAAGGGCGCTACGATATTTGCTAACTACTATGAGGCATGCACATCCAAGACCGGCGGATTTGCGAGCGTAGGAGAGTTTGAGCCTGCGATACTCATCTATGAGAGCAATGCAGGTCATACTGAAGAAGCATATATGCTTACCCTTGACAACTTCTTCTACAATGCAAAGGGCGGCATGGGTCAGGTAGCAGTCGATAAGATCGAGCGCTTTGAAGGCAAGAGCGGACTGCTCAAGCAGACCTTTGAGCTCGTTGACAAGGAAGGCAAGAAGCATGAGCTGCCTGTGAACAAGGCTGTTATCCCCGGCAAGATGATCGAAGCTGTGGCATCTGCTCTCAACAAGCTGCTCAAGAAGATGCAGGATGACAAGACCGAGGTCAATATCAGAAGAGCAGAGGAGATCAAGAAGATCGCTGAAGAAAAGCAGCGTGAGCTTGAAAATGAGCGTCTCTCCATAGAGGCTGCAAGGAGAAAGGCTGAGGAAGAGGAGCGCAAGGCTAAGGAGAAGAAGGAAGAGCCCAAGCCTGAGATCAAGCCCGAGGAGAAGAAGGCCGAGGAGAAGAAGCCCGAAGACAAGAAGGATGAAAAGCCTGTTGTCAAGAAGGAATTCAAGCCCATTCAGGTGGTCGTTGCTCCCATTCCCGAGGTAAAGCCGCTGTCCAAGCCCGAGGAAAAGAAGCCTGAGGCAAAGCCCGAGGAGAAGAAGCCCGAGGCAAAACCCGAGGAGAAGAAGCCCGAAGCTAAGCCCGAGGAGAAGAAGCCCGAAGCAAAGCCCGAGGAGAAGAAGCCCGAAGCTAAGCCTGAGGAGAAGAAGCCCGAAGCTAAGCCTGAGGAAAAGAAGCCCGAGGGTGGCCTTAAGCTGAAATTCTGCGACCAGTGCGGTGCAAAGATACCCAATGAGAACGCTAAGTTCTGCATGGAGTGCGGAAACAGGCTCATAAAGTAATGACGGATATCGTCGGAGGATATCCCTCCGACGATACTACAACGAGGGGGAGATATGCATGAAAAAGTATATTGCTGAATTTATCGGAACGTGTGTACTTGTTACATTAGGCTGCGGCACTGCGATGCTTGTTGGATGTGATGCGGCGAACGGCTGCGGATATATCCTGACGGCACTTGCATTCGGACTTGTGATAGTTGCGATGGCGTACAGCATCGGCAATATATCGGGCTGCCATATCAATCCCGCGGTATCGCTCGCGGTACTGATATCCGGCGGCATGGATGTGAAGGAATTCATAAGCTATGTTGTGGCACAGTGTCTCGGCGCACTGGCAGGTTCGGGCATACTTGCGATCATATTCGGACTTGGTGGTGTGACTGATGAGACCGGCGGCTTTGGTGCAAACGGTCTTGGCGGTGTCCACGGCAACCCGCTCGTGGGTCTGGTAGTTGAGATCGTGCTCACATTCGTATTTGTCATGGCTATACTCGGCGTGACATCGAAGAAGGCATCTCACGGTTCGTTCGGCGGTCTTGTGATAGGTCTGTCGCTGGTACTCGTACACATACTCGGTATCGGTCTCACCGGCACATCGGTCAATCCTGCAAGAAGCATAGGACCTGCAGTATTTGCCGCTATATCCGGCAATATGGCTCCTATCGCTGCTCTGTGGGTATTCATCGTCGGGCCTCTTGCAGGCGGTGCGCTTGCAGCTGCTTGCTATAAGTATTTAGAAAAGTAAGGTGATATACGGCACATCAGCTAACGCCTGATGTGCCGTATTTTTGAGTTATGATAAGATACTACGATCCTATTGCTGCTCTTCCGGGAGTAGGAAAGAAAAGAAGTGAGCTTTACAATAATATAGGGATAATGACAGTGGGCGACCTGCTGACATATTACCCGAGGGAGTACATAGATCTGACTGAGCCCGTACTCATATCGGAGACACCGATAGATGAGACTTCTGCGGTGAGGGTGACGGTGGACAGGAAGCTTGCCGCACAGCGTATACGTCAGGGGCTGGTGTTATACAAGATAACAGCATTTGACGATTCGGGGAAGATCATCATAGTGTTCTACAACAACCGCTTCGCATATGAGGAGCTTGAGGAAGGCAGGACATATCGCCTTTACGGGAAGGTATCGGGCAATATGGTGCGCCGTGAGATGAATTCTCCGCTGGTGGTGAAGGATGATGATATGCTCATCCGCCCTAAGTACCGCCTTACAGAGGGGCTTACCGCGCAGATGATCATCACGAATGTGAAATATGCCCTTGATGCTCTGGGAGAGCGCATAGATGAATTTCTGCCAGATGATATACGGGCGCAGTATGAGCTTGCGGCTGAGGAGTATGCCATAAGGAACGTGCATTTCCCGGAGTCACAGCATGCGGCGGAGATATCCCGCAGGAGGCTTGGTTTTGACGAGCTGCTGGTCTTCACCTCTGCAATGAAGCTTGTCAAGCGCAGCAATTCAGCGGTGACGAGCTGCATAATGAATCCGTGCGATGTGGATGAATACGCAGGATCGCTGCCCTTTGAGCTGACAAATGCACAGAAGCGTGTATGCGGTGAGATTTTCACGGATATGACAAAGGACACGCCTATGAACAGGCTCGTCCAGGGTGATGTGGGAAGCGGCAAGACTGCTGTTGCGGCGGCGGCCTGCTTCCTTGCGTACAAGAACGGATATCAGGCGGCGCTGATGGCACCTACGGAGATACTTGCGGTGCAGCATGCGCAGACACTGAGCAAATTCCTGGAGCCGCTGGGGATATCTGTGGGGCTGCTCACAGGCTCTATGACACAAAAGCAGAAAAATGAGATAAAGTCACGGCTCGCAGACGGCAGCCTGTCGGTGGTGACAGGCACTCATGCCCTTATATCCGCATCAACGGAATTTAAAAGGCTCGGGCTCATAATCACGGATGAACAGCATCGCTTCGGCGTGGAGCAGCGCAAGCTGCTTGCAGGGAAGGGAGAGCATCCTCACAAGCTGGTAATGAGCGCGACGCCCATTCCCCGTACCCTTGGTCTTATACTCTACGGCGATCTTGACATATCAATAATAGATGAGATGCCAAAGGGCAGACAGAAGATAGAGACATATGCGGTCACAGGCAAGCTTCGCCAGAGAGCACAGAATTTCGTGGGGCAGCAGATAGATGCGGGACATCAGGCGTATATCGTATGTCCGATGATAGACGACGATCCCGAAAGTGAACTGCAGAGCGTGACGGCATATGCCGAACAGCTGGGTAAGAGCGTGCTCGGCAAATACAGCACGGGTCTTCTTCACGGGAGACTGCCCGCAGATGAGAAGGAAAACATCATGAACCGTTTCAAGGCGGGTGAGATACAGATACTCGTATCCACCACGGTCATAGAGGTAGGCGTGGATGTGCCCAATGCGACGGTGATCATGATAGAAAGTGCGGAACGCTTCGGACTTGCACAGCTTCATCAGCTGAGAGGGCGTGTAGGCCGCGGCAGCGACAAGTCGTACTGTATACTTCTCACGGACAATCCTACCGAGGATGTGCGGAAGAGGCTGAAAATAATGTCTGAGACCTCGGACGGCTTTGCGATAGCGGAGGAGGATATGCGCATACGCGGCGCAGGTGAATTCTTCGGTGTGAAGCAGAGCGGTGCTGCGGGCTTCAAGATAGCGGATATATATGACAGACAGCTTATGAATGACGTGAACAGTGCAGTGAACACACTTTTTGAGAGATCTGCAGATCTGACGGAGACTCCCTTGCTGCGTGAGCGTGCAATGGCACTTATGCTCAAAAACGGCGAGGAAGGCATGAATTAGCGGGGTGATAACATGAACAGCGGACTTAGGCCGCAGGAGGAAGGGGACATATTTGCTCTTGACATAGGTACTCGCAATGTGGTGGGCATGCTGTGCCGTCAGGTGGGTGAGGTCTTCCGTGTTGAGGCTCATGTGTCGATGTGTCACAAGTCACGCTCCATGTCAGACGGGCAGATAGAAGATATAACACGCACGGCAGAGACTATATCTGCGGTGCGCACGGAGCTTTCACGGGTGACGGGCATAGACCTTACAAGGGCGGCTATCGCTGCGGCAGGACGCGCGCTGGTGACTGTCCGGCACACATCCGAGAGGGAGGTAGACCCATCCGAGCCGATAAGCGACGGCGAGATACGTTCCCTTGAGCTTGAAGCGGCTGCGGCTGCGGCAGAGGGGCTCCCGGAAGGAAAGGGCTTTTTCTGTGTGGGGCATTCCGTGATACGGTATTGTCTGGATGATTATCCGATAAAGAATCTGTCGGGGCACAAGGGCAACAGGATATCCGCCGACGTGCTCGCGGCATTTCTTCCCGAGACGGTGGTAAACGGACTCAACTCTGCCATAGATATGTGCGGGCTCGAGCCCGAGAGCATGACACTTGAGCCTATCGCGGCGATGAACCTTGTTATACCGCCGGAGCTGAGACTTATCAATATAGCCCTTGCGGATATAGGTGCGGGCACATCGGATATAGCGGTGTCAAAGGACGGCAGCATATTCGGATATGCGATGTCCACGACCGCAGGCGATGAGATAACCGAGCAGATAGTCAGGGCATACCTGGTGGATTTCGACACTGCTGAGAAGATGAAGCTGTCGGAGAATGAGGAGATAGCATATACCGATATACTCGGATTTGAGCATACGGTATCCAGACAGGAGCTGTATGACAGTATATCAGAGAGCATACACACTCTTGCGGCAAGTATCGCAGAGGAGATACGAAATACCAACGGTCAGACCCCTGCGGCTGTATTCCTTGTGGGAGGAGGCAGTCTGCTTGACGGGCTCGATGTGATGATCGCGGATGAGCTGGGGCTGCCCCATGACAAGGTGGCTGTTGGCGGCAGGAACATCAAGCGCAATGTGGAGATAGACGGCTCGGACAAGATAGACCCGCTGCTGATAACTCCCATAGGCATCGGGATCACTGCGGGCGGACGCATGGGCTACGACCTTTCATCCGTCACTCTCAACGGCAGGCGGATACGGATATTTGACACGAATACTCTCACCTGTGCGGAGCTGCTGATGCAGTCGGGCTACAAGGCAAATGAGATAATAGCACGCACGGGCAGGGGACTTGTATATACGCTCAACGGTGAAAGACGGCATATGCGCGGCACAGCAGGCACGCCCTCACAGATAGCCGTGAACGGACACAATGTGTCTATGGACTATGTGGTGAAGCCCGGGGATGAGATACTGTTCATACCGGCTGCGGAAGGCACTTCACCGGTAGTTACGGCGGGAGAGCTCTCTGTAAATTCTCTCAGAGTCCATGTGAACGGACGTGAGTACAGCGCGGGTGGTGTGGTCTGTGCCAACGGCAGGGAGGTAAGCTCCGATTACCGTGTGCAGATGAATGATGATATGACGGTGTACACTGTATCCACCGCCGAGGAGCTCATAGAGGAGCTTGTACAGCGGGGCGTCATAGATGATGCCGACCTGCTGGACATATCCGTGTCGGGCGTGCACGCAGACCCTGATACAAGGCTTGCGGACGGTGACGATATAGTTATCGGGCACAGGAATGCTGAGGAGAATGCCGCCGAAGAAACGGCGGAGGATATATCGCAGGAAACAGAAGATGTTCCCGATGAAGCTCCGGCAGATGTACCCGAGGTGCAAGACCGTGATGTGATAGTTATGCTCAATACAAAGCCAGTGAGACTTGCGGGGGGCAAGGAGCATCTGTTCATAGAGCTCATGAGCTATGCGGATATAGATACCAAAGCGCTTCCGAGGGGGGCAGAGGTATATCTGCTTTTAAACGGGAAGGATGCCAAATTCTCAGACCCGCTCAGTGACGGCGATATCGTCGAGGTGGGCTGGAGAATGGCAAGATACAGAAAGGATGTCTGATATGTCAAAGATGTATGAAAGGCTCTGCAGGGCGCTTTCTTCGGTAAAGGAGAAGACGGGGCATATCCCCGAGATAGGGATAGTGCTGGGTTCCGGGCTCGAAGGGATAGTGGATGAAACGCAGATCACCTGTGAGATACCATATGGAGAAGTGGACGGTTTCCCGGTATCTACCGCTCCCGGACATACGGGCAGCTTTGTATTCGGCTACCTCGAAGGCGTGTCCGTGGTGATAATGAGAGGACGCATTCATTACTATGAGGGGTACAGCACAGCAGAAGCTGTTATGGGAGTTCGCCTGATGGGGATGATGGGTGCGAAGGCGCTGATCATCACGAATGCGGCAGGCGGTGTCAATCTCGGCTTCAATGCGGGCGATCTTATGCTGATAACAGATCAGATATGCATGGTGCCCTCTCCTCTGATAGGTGAGAATGTAGATGAGCTGGGGACACGCTTCCCGGATATGAGCGAGATATACTCTCTCAGGCTCCGCAATATAGTCAAGGCAGCCGCAGAGAAGACGGATGTGCCGCTCAGAGAGGGCGTATACATACAGCTCACAGGCCCTAACTACGAGTCGCCCGCAGAGATACGCATGGTGCGCACGCTCGGCGCGGATGCGGTGGGTATGTCCTCGGCGTGTGAGGGCATTGCTGCAAGGCATATGGGACTTGAGACTGTGGGTATATCCTGCATATCGAATATGGCGTGCGGCGTCACCGACAAGCCCCTCTCGCACGAGGAGGTAAAGGAGACTGCTAACAGGGTCGCTCCTATGTTCAGGAGACTGCTGCGTCAGACTGTAAAGGATATACACGATAATATATGATCGGGGAGGTGCCCGCTGTGATCATCATAGCCGACACACATGGAGATATGGGTGCATTTGCCCATAAAAAAATAAGGTCATTGAAGGATGACGACCTGTTCATTCTCGGTGACTTCGGTTTCCTGTGGGAGAACACCGAAAAGGAGCACAAGGATCTGAAGAAGATAGGCTCACGAAGGCATAACACGTTCTTTATCGAAGGTGCAAATGACGATATGTCCCTGTATAAGGATATACCGCAGGAGGATATGTTCGGCGGCAAGGGACGCTGCATCTACGGAAACCTCTTTTTGCTGTCGCCGGGAGTGTACGAGATAGGCGGCAAGAAGATACTTCTCTGCGGCACTCCTGCGCTTGCGGATGCGCCTGCGACGGAGGAAGCCGTGATGGACGAGCTGAAGCTCCATGCAATGACGGTGGACATAGTGATGACCCATGAGCCGCCCGCATCGGTCGGCGAATTTCTCACGGGGAATGCAAACAGCGGCACTCTCGGATTTTTCTTCGATCAGCTGAAAAAGGAGCTGAAATTTGATATGTGGTATTTCGGCATGCTGCATATGAACAAGATAATACCGCCAAAATACAGAGCCGTATTCGATGAGCCGGTGGAACTATGAAAAAGTATATCGTAAAGGGCAGAGATATCGTATTCACGCAGCCCGACTTTGACCTTGACCATACCCTTGACTGCGGTCAGGCTTTCAGGTGGGAAAAGACGGAAGGCGGCTATGTCGGTGCAGTCGGCAGGAAGGAGCTCCGCATATCTCAGGACGGGGACACTTTCACGCTGCATGATGTGAGCGAAGATGGATTTGCGTTCTGGTCGGACTACTTTGATCTTGACACGGACTACGGCGAGATAAAGAAAAGGCTCAGCACGGACAGCACTCTTGAAAAGGCCTGTGCATACGGCAGCGGCATCCGTCTGCTGCGGCAGCCTGCCGAGGAGACGCTGCTTTCCTTCATCATATCGCAGAACAACAATATCCCCCGCATAAAGGGGATAATATCAAGGCTGTGCGATATATACGGCGGCTTCCCCGAGGCGAGTGAGATGACAGGGGCAGATGTGGATACGCTCGCACCTCTGCGCGCGGGATTTCGTGCTAAGTATCTCATCGACTGCGTGCAGAAGCTGCATGACGGTACTGTGGATCTCGGCGCTGTGCGCAGCATGCCGCTCGATGAAGCGGCTGCGGCGCTTATGCAGATAAAGGGCGTTGGCATAAAGGTGGCTATGTGTACGCTGCTGTTCGGCTTTCACAGGACGGATGCATATCCTGTGGATGTGTGGATGAAGCGGGTAAACGAAAACTTCTATCCCGATGGGCTGCCCGAGTGCACAAGAGGCATAGAGGGCATAGCACAGCAATACCTGTTCTATGCCATAAGAAACGGAGTACTATGAAAGCATAGTATGTCAGAAACTGTAATTTCCCGGAACGTTAGTTGACTTTTATGTTTAGTACTATACGAAGGCCAGATGCTATATGAAAAATCAATATGTATGTGATATCGGTGATTATGGAAAATACTCTATGCTAAACGCATTTCTTGAAGATGGAGTAAAAGTTGGCATAAACTGGTATTTTACTGATAATGACAAAACAAACGACGGGAAGTTTAAAGAATATCTTAGTAATGAAGATGATATTTGCAAATATGACCCTGTCATATTTGAGAGCCTTAAGAAATTATACAGTGAAGGGCGCAATAATATAACAGAAATCAAAAATAGCGGAATTCTTCCCGATGCGGTCTTTTATTCTGAAAAGCTCCTTCCGGAAAAAAAGAATAATGGATTTGATAGGGCAAAATGGTTTCAGGAAAGTATAGATCAG
>JAFPPJ010000465.1 GCA_017410745.1 Oscillospiraceae bacterium | reverse complement strand
GAGCTGCTGACAGGATGCCGCGGACTCCTCTGCGGTAGCACTGTTCTGCGATACCACGCCCGATATACGTTCGAGCGCATCCGTTACCCTGTCTATGTCGCGCGCCTGATTTGCCGACTCCTCAGATATCGCATTGACAAGCCTGCTCGTCTCCTCAGCACGCCGCGTTATCTCCTTCATGGAGCCTGCGGTCTGCTCCACGAGCTCGCGTCCCACATTGACCGCCTCGGCAGTGGCAGTGATGAGCTGGCTCGTTTCCTTTGCGGCATCCGCCGACTTGGCAGCAAGGTTGCGCACCTCATCCGCCACCACCGCAAAGCCCTTGCCCGCAGCCCCCGCTCTTGCCGCCTCAACAGCCGCATTGAGCGCGAGTATATTGGTCTGGAAGGCTATATTGTCTATCGCCTTTATGATATTGCTTATCTCTGCGGAGCGGGAGGTGATCTCCTCCATCGCCTCCGTGAGACGTTCCATCGCTTCATTCTGTTCAAGTGAGCTGCGCTCCATGCTGTTGGACAGCTCGCTGGCACGGTATGCATTGTCCGCATTGGCACGGGTCTTCTCAAGCACCGACGATATCTTGCCCGAAAGCTCCTCTATGGCAGCCGCCTGTGTGACAGTACCGTCTGCGAGCAGCTGCGAGCCTGCCGCCATCTGCTCCGAGCCCTCGTATACATCCTCCGAGGAACGGTCTATCTCATGGACTATGCCCGACAGCCTGCCGCGTATGCGCTCGAAGGACTCCTGTATCTTTGCGAAATCGCCGAGATATTCAAGGGATGCGCTCCCCGTGAAATCGCCGCCCGCCATCGCATCGAGCACACGGGATATATCCGTCACATACGCCGACAGCGTATGCTTGGTGTCCTCGAGCCTGTGCGCAAATTCGCCCACCTCATTGTCGGGCAGCAGCTTTGCGTTTATATCCGGCATGGAAAGGTCGCCCTTGTTCATGCCCTGTACGAGCAGCCCCGCCTCGGTGAGAGGATCGAGTGCTATCTTCCGCATCATTATCATCACGAGGAAGAATGCGAGAGGTATCAGCAGCCCTGCCACAACTATCATGCACGATACCATGAACTGCTTTGCCATGTCCTTTGCCGCCGAGGACATGCACGACAGCGCCGAGCCCACTACTCTGTTGTTGAGATCGACTATCGGTTCGTACAGCCCCATATAGGTCTGTGAGCCTATCTTAACGTCCATCGCGCAGGTATCCCTTGCGCATACGGCTTCTACCGCCTCCTGAGGCATGATGAGCTCTGCGTCCGTGGTTATGGTGGAGACTGCGGGGGTCGCATTGCCGCCGGATATGGTGAAGAACACGAAGTCGCATCCGGTGGATTCCTTGACCTTCTGTATCTCCTCGTCATTGCTTATCTCACAGCCGAGGAACATGGCTCCCACCGTGACGTACTCATCGCCCATCCTGTACTTCACAGGCGCTATGTATACCGCACTCAGCGGCACATTCGCATCGGTATAGTACCCTGCCATCACCCTGTCGTTCTTCAGTGCGGTGTTCACGTCATATGCCGCAAGGTTATAGTTCGCCGACTTCCAGAGTATGTCTCCGTTCTCGTCGGTATACATGCAGTACACGTTGTCATCGAGGTCTGCGGCATAGTACAGCTCCTGCAGCGTGCCCACATAGCCCCTGCGTATCGTAGAGCCGAGCCTGCCGTCGGCGGTCATGACATCCGCCTTGGTGCGCAGCATCTCAAGATCGTTCTTCATCGTGGAATCGAGCACGTTCATGCCCACCGCTACGAGCTGCCCGAAGGTCTCGTCGTTCTGCGCCGCCCCGAAATGGATAGAGAAGGCAACAGTCACAGCAAGTGTCAGCGCCACTATAACCGATACGATGATACCCATAGTTCGCTGGAGCTTCGTCATGACCATACACCTCCTCATGATCTCTGAGAATATTGTATCATAAAAAATTTACAAAGTCAATACTAAAGACTGATGCCCATACAGAAGTTTTGTCCCGGTATCCGCCTGCCGGGAACGATCGGGAGCTTTTATCCCAGAGTCAGCGTAGCAAGGGCGTTGAGGCTTTCATCCGCACGCTTTCCCGCCATGAAGTCGTAGTATCCCTGACACGCGATCATAGACCCGTTGTCGCCGCAGAGAGAAAGGGGCGGCACATAGAAGTCGAAGCCGTGTTTAGCGCATGCCTTCCCGAGCATGGTGCGCACGCCGGTATTAGCCGACACGCCGCCCGCAAAGGCTATCTTTTTGTATCCGAAGCGCTTTGCCGCTTCTATCGTCTTGTCCGTGAGTATCCTTGCTGCGGTGTACTCGAAGGAAGCCGCCAGTGAATCCGCATCTATCGTCTCGCCCTTCTGCGATGCGTTGTGCACCATATTTATCACTGCGGTCTTGAGCCCGGAGAAGGAGAAGTCCAGATCGTTCCCCTCCACATGGGGCATGGGCAGCTTGTACGCACGAGGGTCGCCCCTCCTTGCAGCCTTGTCGATATGCACTCCGCCCGGATAGGGGAAGCCCAGCACTCTCGCACATTTGTCGAATGCCTCGCCTGCCGCATCGTCATGCGTGCGAGCCACCACCTCATATTCGGTATAGCCCTTCACGCATACTATCATGGTATGTCCGCCGCTTGCCACAAGGCACAGATAGGGCGGCTCAAGCTCCGCATGCGCGATATAGTTCGATGCGATATGCCCCGCGATGTGATGCACGGGTACCAGCGGCTTGCCCGAAGCCATGCTCAGCCCCTTCGCAAAGGATGTGCCCACCAGCAGTGCGCCGATAAGCCCGGGTGCGTATGTCACCGCCACCGCATCTATGTCCGCAAGGGTCACGCCCGCCGCAGACAGCGCACTGTCCACGGTAGAGAGTATGTTCTCGCAGTGCCTTCTCGATGCAAGCTCGGGCACTACCCCGCCGAATTTACGGTGCTCATCCGCCTGCGACGCCACTATATCCGACAGTATCGTCCTGCCGTCGCAGGATACCGCAGCCGCCGTCTCATCGCAGGACGACTCTATTCCAAGTATTATCACTGACATATTTTTCCTCTTCGTATCATCACGACAGCATCCTCGGACGGTGAGGCATAGAACCGTCTGCGCACCGCCGCCGCCTCAAATCCCATGCTGCGGTAGAATGCCGCCGCTGTCTCATTGCCCGCACGCACCTCCAGGGAGATCTGTCCGCTCTCTCCCGCCGTGCGCTCTCTAAACTCCGTGAGCAGTATGCGGGCTATGCCCTGCCTGCGCCTGTCGGGGCGCACCGCTATGCGGGATATATATGCATCCTCGCCGTCAAAGTCGCCGAACACATATCCGCATACGCCGCCGTCATCATATACCAGCGCCGTACCGAGCGCATTGTCTGCTTCTGCAGCCGCACTCTCCTCGCTCCACGGATCCGTGAAGCACAGTTTCTCTATCTCATGCACCGACGCACTGTCGCTGCGCTCAAATTTCCGTACCATCAGCTATCTCCGCCGCAAGT
>JAFPPJ010000464.1 GCA_017410745.1 Oscillospiraceae bacterium | reverse complement strand
CGTGGTATATACAGATATGGTCAAAGCCGCTTGTATCGGGTTCGCTGCATTCCGTATGCTTTCCTGCAACAGTGAGAAGATCATCTGTTATACTGCTGAGCATCTGATCATCACTAATAACAGTGCTGTTTATATGTATACTATCGCCTGCTGCGGGATAATAATAGAAATCGAATCCTCTCAGCAGAGGTTCTCCGCTGTCAACGGTGTATGTTATCTTGTGCTTTTCATTGGCGGATATGTGATATATATCAAGAGATTCTATATCGCCGCCGCCTATGGTTCTGTACATATAAAGATCGCATCTGCCCTGTTGTACGGCACGGTACTTTTTACCGAGGATCCTTGTCATAATACCGGTGCTTTTGTCGAAATCCTCAACAGGGGCAAGAATATCATCACCTCTGATTATCTGGCGGTATCCTATGCCCTGTGATCCTGTCCCTTTAACAGATATGCATATCTTGTCATTCTTTGCAGCTGTCCTGTATCTTACTGATGGATGCAATAAGGGAATAACGAATATCACCGCAAATATAATTACTGTGATCATCCAATGATATATGCCTTTTTTCGTCATTATGCCCCCCTTGCGGTGTTTCAGCCTAATGAAGCGTTACTGTCCGTAGTAGGCGTTTGCGCCGTGCTTGCGGAGATAATGCTTGTCAAGCAGGAACTGTGGTACATTGGGAGCATCGGGATCGAGCATGAGTGCATGGAAATTCATGAATGCCGCTTCCTCGAGCACAACGGAGTTGTGCACTGCTTCAAAGGGATCCTTGCCCCATGTGAAGGGACCGTGATTGCGGGTGAGGACAGCGGGTATCGCCATAGGATCCTTGCCCTCAAATGCCTCTATGATGACCTTGCCCGTGTTCTTTTCGTATGCCTCTTCTATTTCTTCCTTAGTGAGCCCTCTTGTGCAGGGTATAGTGCCGTAGAAATAATCGGCGTGTGTTGTGCCCATAGGCTCAACGCTCTTGCCTGCCTGTGCAAAGGAAACAGCCCATCTGCTGTGAGTATGCACGATGCCGCCCATTTCAGGGAATGCACGGTAAAGCTCAAGATGTGTGGGTGTATCGGATGAAGGCTTGTATCTTCCCTCGGTGACCTTGCCCGTCTCAAGATCCACAACTACCATATCATCAGGTGTCATGCCCTTGTAAGGCACACCGGATGGCTTGATCACCACCTGGCCGCTTTCACGGTCGATACCGGAAACATTGCCCCATGTGAATACCACCAGTCCAAATTCGGGAAGTTCGAGGTTAGCTGCGCATACGTCTTTTTTAAGCTGTTCAAGCATATTGATACTCCTTTTCACTATGATGATGGACATATTAGTCCTGCTGTATCCTATTATAGCATATTATGTGTTCAAATGCAATAGATACGTCTAATTTCATCGTTATACAAATAAGGCAAATCCAAATGTGGGTGCAGGCTTAGTCTGCTATGATACTGCACCACAGGATAGTGAGCATAAAACGCTCGTGATGCAGGAATGTGGGTATGCGGAATAATAAACGGATAGCCGTCTGATGAGGGCGGTCTATCCGTGTTTGGGTGTATCTGATTATAGGCTTTCTCTCAATTTCTCTTTTACTCTGTTAAGAT
>JAFPPJ010000463.1 GCA_017410745.1 Oscillospiraceae bacterium | reverse complement strand
CTCGCTTCTGCAGTTGCTACACAGGCATAATCTGAGTGTAAGCTAAACTTAAACTTAAAACTCATAGGATCGCACCCCGAACGGGGTGCGATTTTTTTGCCGGTGATGTCCGTACAGATCAGTGTTCCGAGGTGGTAATAGTGCCTCTTGTTCAAATGCATATCGTGTAACAGTTGGCTATGCTGACCCGAGCTGTAAATAAGACAGATTTGCAGGCAAATATCAACGAATTAGCTCCGGGCATTGCCCGGCGGGTAACAATCGGCTTTGCCCATAGCATATATTGAATATAGCACAGATCAATGTTCCGAGGATAGTATTATAGGTTTAACGCAAATGCGTATCGGGTAACAGTCGGCTTTGCCCATAGCGTATATTGAATATAGCACAGATCAATGTTCCGAGGATAGTATTATAGGTTTATTACAAATGCATATCGGGTAACAGTCGGCTTTGCCGACCGACCGCTTTATACAGTTTTACGCCCATAAACGTGACCGAGCCGCAAATAAAAGGCTATGCACAAAATACATCAGCGAAATCGCTGTCGGCCGTGCCGACCGGCTTTGCCGACCTTGCATTTTGGGATGGAATGTGGTATACTTGTAGAAAAAGACAGGAGGTCGCTATGGATACAAAAGTGACATTGCTCAAAAAGTACTATCTTTCATATAGACCGAATGAGAAGCTGTCCGCATCCGATATGGCGAATGCGGTGAAAAAAGGCCTGCTCCTGCCGCCTGCTGCCATGACTCATGATGAGATCATAGCCGAGATAAAGACGCTTTCAGCACGTATCTCAGTGGAAGCCGCAGCAAAGGCGTTCCTGTATAGCCTGTCAAGCGGCGATATGCGCTACCGCTCTGCCATATCGAGTCTCCTGTGGGCAAAGGCATTGCCCGAGCATGAGCTCAGATCCGATGGAGTAGAAAGAACGGAGTGGCGCACTCCTTCGTGTATGATCTGCGGCTGTGTCCATGGATTCACAGGAGCAGAGGAGATAGACCCTAACGAGTATGACGTGTTCCGTTATCTCCCGCCCAAGCAGTACGGCAGAGAGCCCGACTTCACCAGCGCCGAGTATGTGCTCAATGACCTGCGTGAGTTTGAGAAGCTGCCCGACGCAGAGCCCAAAGATGAAGACTTCCGCATACTCGGGAGCATGTTGTCATGTGTGGGAGAGGTCAAGTCACATAATAAGGACGTGGCGCTCCTGGGCGAGATAAAGAACAGGAAGATACTTGATGCCACGGGCAATGCCATACACTGTATACTGGGCATACTCTCCGTGTGCGGTATACTTGAAAGCGAGGAGCATAAGGGATTTCTTCACAGCTTCACCGATCATTCCGAGCACGGCCCCGGAAGGGACGGCCTGTCGTTCTATCCGCTGAATTTCTGGCGCGGCAAGGACGGCATGAACTATGATGCAGTGGATGAGATATTCGGCAGCTTCAGCAATGGCAGGCTGTTCCCGGGCGAGGAGAAGCTGCCGATTGCCGAGGTGAGCGCAAAAAAGTCCGTGTCGAAGGCGCAGGAGTATTTCACCGACGGAGAGTATACCGTAATGCTCACGGATGAGGAGAGACTGTATCTGGCACTTGACCCCATCGACAGCAAATGGGAGACCGTGTCCATGTTCAGTGTCACATATATCCTGAAGAAGCGCACGACGCTGTTCTATGAGGGCAATGCCATAGTCAAGGTGATATATGAGGAGCATGCGGTAAACGACGATGGAAATATACGGACGAGACAGTATATCGAGTATGACACACGCCTTGAGACAGAGAACAGGGAGAAGCTGCTGCCGCTTACATCAAGGGGCAGAGCAAAGCCTGTCACGCCCACAAATGTCATGGCGGTAAAGCCGTTCGGATGCTGTGTCAACATCTATCTCTCGCCCGGCCACAGCAGTATATCTGCGTATAATCTGCGCAACTCCCAGCATATCGCTATCGGAGAGAACGAGCGTGTCCGCAGGATAATGAACGATGATGATCTGCATGAGTTCATGAGATACTATATCTCCACCTGCCCCGATGATTATTTCGAGCGAATAGCCGCCGTAAGAAATATGGAGCATCAGACAGTGAGATTTGCCCCGGGGGATATATTCCGCTGTCAGGTGGACAGGGAACACTACGCATACGGCCTTATACTGGGCAGGACGAGGAAGATAGAGAAATGGAGCGAGCTCCCCGAGCAGCATTCCTTCCGCTGTCTTATGACACAGCCGATCATTGTGAGGATGTATGACTTCATTACCACCGACAGGGATATGACGGCAGAGGAGCTGTCCGGAATGCCGCTGCGCTCTCCCGATATATGCTCCGATAATGATATCATATGGGGCAGGCACAAGATAGTCACACATAAGGAGCTCGTACCCGATGATATACAGTTCAGGCTGCAGCTTGCAAGGCAGATGAAGAAGAATGAGCATTTCACGCTGTTTACTGCGGAGACCTTTGCGAAGATGTCGCCGAAGGAGCCGAAGCCCGGGATGAAAGCGCCGAGGGCGCTGTATGTGGAATGGGGCTTTGCTTCCTTTGAGATAAAATGGGAGGATGTACCCGATAATATCAGGCAGCTCCTTGATGAGGGCGTATACTTCAACGGAGGCGTTAGCCTGGGCATAAGTGCATATCTGTGCGGCAAGACCCTTGCCGATGTGCTGAAGGAGATGCCAAAGCATCTGATGCAGTATGATCTGCTGCTTCCGGAAAATAAAGACAAGTTCGTTATGGTCATGAACTTCCTCGGCTTGCCCGCTGACAGCACCATAGATGATTTCGCAAAAAAGTACGGCGGGATAACGAGAAAAGAGTATATAGAGCTTGTGGATAAGAGGAAATAACCGGGCATTGAAGATGAGCACTGTACAAAAATATTCATAATTCGGGCTATTGTCAACTAATTTCACAAGTATGGTTGACAATAGCCCGAATGTTTATAGTGGAAACGCAAAAATGGGATGTTACTGCGCAATAATCGACCAATAGCAGAGCGTTTGATAGGATAAACGGCATCGCTTTGGCGTGGCTGCGGGGAAAAATGCGGCTGATACTTTTACCGGTCTGACATAAAAAAATTATAGTGTCCGGAGAAGAAAAAACTATAATTTTCTTCATATTAAT
>JAFPPJ010000462.1 GCA_017410745.1 Oscillospiraceae bacterium | reverse complement strand
TTGTCGAGCAGCTTGTCCGTGCTCTGCACAGCCGCTTTTGATGCAAGCTCCGCTTCGCTCAGACCTTGTTTTACTTCATCGACTATCCCCGAAATATCTGAAGATATCTCGCTTATCGTACATTCCTGCTCCTGTGCACCTGCGCTCAGGGTATTTGATATCTGCTCCATGAGCGTGGCTGTGCGGTCAAGAGAATCCGAAATGTCCTTTATCTTGTCAACAGCTTCATTCTGCTCACTCATTAGCCTGCCTGTCTTGTCCATTTCGGTGTTGACTTTTTCAAGCAGATCCTCCGTTGTTGTCTGGGACTTCTTCACGGAAATGATAAAGCCTAAGGTAACTCTTACAAGGTATACTGTAAGCGCCGCTCCGATGTTTACTCCGAGGATGCCCTTGAATATCTCCTCCAAAGATGCATCTGCATAGAACTGCGGCCTCATGAACAGCCCTATCACTGCGGCGGTGTCTATTGATATCCAGTGGACAAGCAGTGACAGAGGGTCGAAGTATATGGATGATACTACCATAGAGGCAAGCAGCAGCGGGAACATGATCAGCATCTCATGCTTCAGTACAGACATGATAAGTATGACGGTCAGTTCCATTATAGAGAGTATGCGTCCTCTGGTCGTCATGGACAGCTTGCCTTTTGCAAAGTATACAAGTGAGGGGAATATCACGCCTGCGGCTATGATTATGCCCCCTATCGCCGCCCATCCTACTTTGATGTTTATGATGCCGAATGTGATGCAGGTGAAAAGGATAGCTGCCATATGAACATTGAGCATTTTCTCTTTTATATGCTCCTCTGCCACAAGAATACGTCGATTTTCTTTTATGTTATCCAATCCGATCCCTCCCTTGCAGGATGATGTGATATGGGTCAGCATATTATAAGCAGATGATTCCTGCGTTATATCGGTAGATGCATATGTATACATAATATATTATACCACCTGTTCACATAAATGTCAATATAATTTATCAAAGCGGGCGGTGCCCGCATCCAATTCGTTGATATATGCCTTCAAGCGGGTTCGTTTGCGGCTCGGTCACTTTCATTTGCTTGTTGATCACACTTCGGGCAATGCCCGGAGAAACATAAATTCGGCTTATCTATTGCATTTATCATTATTATATGGTATAATGTTGCAGCAATGGAGGATAGAGTATGCTCAAAGTAAAATGCCTTGATATAGATACCGAAGCGTATATTTCGCAGTACAGCGATCTCATGCGGTTTGTCAGTGACGAACGCAAAGAACGGATAGCACGGTTCATGGTACCCGTACCAAAACTGCTGTCGCTTTTTGCAGAGCTTCTCATACGCAGTGAAGTGTCGGAGGCTATGGGCATTCCTGTTTCGGATATCTCCTTCGGATACGGAGAATACGGGAAACCGCATATTAAGGGTCACGATCTCAGTTTCTCCGTATCACATTCGGGCAGGCGCATCATATATGTACAGCACAGCACTCCTGTTGGTGCGGATGTGGAGATGATGGAGAAGTATTTGCCCGATATCGGGAAACGCTGTTTTACTGAAAATGAACAGCGATTCATAGATGAGAGCGAAGATATGCGCGAAGCCTTCTATAAGATATGGACGGCAAAGGAAAGCTATGTGAAGATGACAGGCGAGGGCTTCTCAAGGATTATGCGCTCGTTTGATGTGTGCAGTATGAAGGACAATATCCGCACATGTATCTATGACGGTTCTGCAATCAGTGTATGTACGCACGATAAAGCGGATGATATACTTATTGAACGAGTTGTTCAGTCGGAGCTTATAAGCCGGTACAGACTCTTGCCGTAAATTAGTCAGGCGGCTTTGTTGACTTTGTCAACAAAATACTTGACAAAAACGTAATATTGTTGTATAATTAGGACAAATCATAATAGGCTCAATACACAGAAAAGGGGAGAAATGTCTATGAAGTGTAAAGAAAAGTGCGGATGTGACAAGAAGGAAAAGATTAAGTGCAGAAAGCGCAGAGTCTGCTTTATCATTGCTGTTCTCGTGGCATTTGTCCTTGGCGTACTGATCGGCATACACAGAAGAGTGATATATGCCTGCATTATGGGAGAGCCGCTTCCCGAGCTTCCGGCTTCTCATAAAAAGGCTGTCGCATCTGTAAGATCGCTGTTTACCTTCTGAAAGGCCTTTCAGCCCGAAACCGTCCGCAAGGGATAGCTTTCGGGCTTTAAGCTATGCGATATGAGATATATCATGCTAAATAAGCCGTCCGGATATGTTACGGCAAGAAAAGACGACCTCTATCCTACGGTAATGGAACTCATACCCGAGGAATACGGAGATCTGCATCCCATAGGCAGGCTCGATATAGATACACACGGACTTCTGCTGTTTACCGATGACGGTGCGGCAACTATAGCCCTGACCGCCCCGGAAGCGCATATGCCGAAAGAATACACGTTCTATGCCTTTGGCGAGATAGATGATGCAAAAGCAGAGGCACTCAGGAACGGCGTGAAATTCGGTAAATATATGTCACGGCCGGCACGGTTTGAGGTGACGGATACCTTTACCGTGGCACATATGCAGGATATCATGCCGCCCGATAAGCGGGAGCATTATATGAAGAACCCGACAGGCAGTGCATTCCGCGGGATCCTTACCATATCAGAGGGCAGAAAGCATCAGGTCAAGCTGATGCTGCGCGCGGTAGGATGCAGGATACTTCTTCTGCAGCGCACAGCGATAGGAGATATAAGGCT
>JAFPPJ010000461.1 GCA_017410745.1 Oscillospiraceae bacterium | reverse complement strand
ATGTGAGCGAACACCTGCGGATGTTTTGCTCACTCCTTCCCTAAACCCTAAACCCTATACCCTAATTTCGCTCTGTCTATTGTATTTATCCGCAAAACATGCTATAATCAAAGTCGATATATATCCGTTATGATCTCTTATAAGGAGCGAACCATGAAAAGACCGTACTTTTTGCTTTGTCTGCTGCTTGCGGCATGCAGCAAGACCGAGCTTCCCGTAGAAACATCCGCAGCACCTGCATCCGAAGCCGTCACTTCCGCATCGGAGCCGCAGAGCGAAGCGGCTTCTTCGGACACCACCGCCGATACGAGTGAAGTCACATCAGCCGATACTTCCGCAGAGGCCGCTCCCGTGAAGTCTCTTTCCCGTGATGAGCTTGAAGCGATCGCGCGGGAGAACATCAGCGATGAGATAGTATGGTGCGAGTCCGGCGACTTCGACAATGACGGCAGGAACGAGATGTTCGTGCTGTCCTGCTCCGAGGAGCAGAAGCAGATGTGGAACGGCGATACCGCATTTGATGCCCTGTACTTCATAAACGGCAGCGGCGAATGCAAAAAGGCGGATACCGCACAGTTCGGCGCGATGCTCTTCGGTGCAGCCACTCTGCATGACAGCGGATACGGATACTTCGCCTTTGCCGAAACAGCGGGCGGCAGCGGCTCGCAGGGCTATCTGTGCGGTGTGCGCGGCAATGACTTCACACTGGCGGACAAGATAGACGGCATAGTCTGCGAGGAATTCCACGAAGGGACGGACGGCAGGATATACGCCACCACCAGCGTATTCTACAACGGCCATCAGTGGTATGAGAACCTGCTCGAATATAACAAGGCCACCGACAGCTTCACTCTTAGCCCCAACAAGGGACTGCAGGAGATACGCAGCCTTGCAGAGCTTACCATAGAGAACGAGGATGTCTGGCTCAATGAGATAGACCGTGACATATACGCCAACGATGCACGCTACTGCGGATATGCAGACCTTGACAACGATCATCTCCCCGAATTCATCGTGATGACGGGACACTACGGCGCACACGCGGCGGAGGGCTATATCATATACCGCTTCGAGGGCAGGAAGCTGGTGAGATACGAGGTGGAGGACAGGGAGTATGACGACTCCGACCTCTCGGTATGGGGCAATATACGGGCAGATGAGGTCTTTGACCCCGAGACTCATGCCATACTTGACCCGACGTGCTATCCCTTCCCCATGTACTTCGTGGAGAACCGGCTTTCCGGCGAGGTGCGGTACATTATGCCGAGCATCGACGGAGATGCCTCCGGCACATACTATATCCTCGATGAATACACCTTTGAGGACGGCGTGATACGAAAGGTCGGCTCTCTTACCGTGAAAGATGAAAGGGACATGGTGTTCAGCTTCAGCACGGATGAGGGCGAGATAAGCCGTGAGGAATACCTTGCGGCGTATAATGCAATGTTCGACAAGGATGTGTGTACGATAACGAGCGGTATAAGTCTCGGCGTATTCGTGAATGAGAAGGGCAGCAGCAATAATGCCGATCTTGCATACACAGGGTTTTCTCACGAGGAAAAGGCGGAGATGCTCACCGGAGCAATGGAGGAACGCCTTACCATAGACTATGATCTCTGGCTCCACCGCTATGACTGCAAATACTCCAGCTCCGGCGGAGATCTTGCGGAAAAAGAGCCGCCCTTTGCAGATATCGTTGACTGTTTCGGATGATCGGACTTATCGGATGTTATAATCGCATATCATGATATGATATTATTTGTGCATATTATCTATTGAAAAAATTGCACAAATATAGTATTATTAATTTGTACACATATTATTATAACTCTAAACAAGAGAGGTGCTGTAATGTTACCTGTAATAACGAAAGAGGATTTCTCCGAAAAGCTTCGCAACAAGCTGATGGTGGACTTCAACGTCACCCCCATCGAGGCATCGGACAATCAGATCTACAAGGCTCTTTCCGCTGTGGTAGTGGAGATACTCAGAGCCAAGAGAAGGAAGTACCGCAATCAGGTCAATTCTGCGGGCAGGAAGGAGATATACTATCTCTCCATGGAGTTCCTTATGGGACGCTCCCTCAAGACAAGTCTGTACAATCTTGAGATAAATGAGATGGTAGAGGAAGTCCTGCGCGGCTGGGATGTTAATATAGACAGGATATATGACTATGAGCCCGATGCAGGTCTGGGCAACGGCGGTCTGGGAAGACTTGCTGCCTGCTACCTTGACGGACTTGCTACAGACGACTATCCCGCAATGGGCTATTCGATATGCTATGAATTCGGCATATTCAAGCAGAAGCTCGAGGACGGCTGGCAGACCGAGTATCCCGACAACTGGCTGCCCGGCGGCGAGTCATGGCTCGTACCCAAGACCGACAAGTCCATAGAGGTGCACTTTGACGGTGAGCTCAATGAGTACTGGGACAATCAGTTCCATCACATAGAGCACAAGAACTACAACACCGTGCTTGCCGTGCCATACGATATGTATGTGCCCGGCTACGGCAGCGAGGGCGTATCCGTGCTCAGACTGTGGCGTGCTGAAGCTCCCTCCTTTGACATGAATATGTTCAACCAGGGCGACTACGCCAAGGCTCTTTCGCAGAACACCGTGGCTCAGGCCATATCCAAGGTGCTCTATCCCAACGACAACCACCTCGAGGGCAGGAGCCTGCGCTACCGTCAGCAGTATTTCCTCTGCGCCGCATCCATTGGCGATATCGTAAACCGCCATATGAACGTATACGGCACTCTCGACAACTTCCACGAGAAGGTAGCCATACACATAAACGACACTCATCCCACACTTGCCATCCCCGAGCTCATGCGCATACTCCTTGACGACTGCGGCTACAGCTGGGACAAGTCCTGGTACATCATCACCAACACCTTTGCATACACCAACCACACCGTTATGGCAGAGGCTCTCGAGAAGTGGGACTGCAACCTTGTAAGACAGATCACACCGAGAATATTCGACATCATATGCGAGATCAACCGCCGCTACTGCGCAGAGATACTCGACCGCACAGGCGACGAGGGCAAGGTCTCGAGAATGTCCATAATCCAGAACAACGTGATACACATGGCTCTGCTGTGCGTATGCGCTTCACACAGCGTAAACGGCGTATCCAAGCTCCATTCCGAGATAATCAAGCAGGACGTGTTCGCAAACGAATACTCCTACACTCCGCATAAGTTCCAGAACGTCACCAACGGCATCGCATACCGCCGCTGGCTACTCCAGTCCAATCCGGGCCTCACTTCGCTGCTCGAGGATCTGATAGGCGACGGCTTCAAGAAGAACGCATCCGAGCTCTCAAAGCTGAGCAAGTTCGAGTCCGACAAGAAGGTGCTCGAGAGCATCGGCAAGATAAAGACCGAGAACAAGGTTCGCTTCGCGGAGTATGTGAAGAAGACCTACGGCAGGACGCTCAACACCGATTCCATATTCGACGTACAGGTAAAGCGTCTGCATGAATACAAGCGCCAGAACCTCAATGCGCTCAACATCATCGCAGAGTACAACGCTCTGCTCGACAATCCCGACATGGAGTACCAGCCCAAGACCTATATCTTTGCGGCCAAGGCAGCTCCCGGATACTATCTTGCAAAGCAGATAATCAAGATGATATGGGCTCTCGGCGAGGAGATACGCCATAACAAGAAGATAAGCGAGAAGCTGCAGGTAATATTCCTTGAGGACTACTGCGTAACGCTCTCGGAGCTGCTCATGCCCGCAGCAGACGTATCCGAGCAGATATCCCTCGCAGGCACGGAGGCATCGGGCACAGGCAACATGAAGCTGATGCTCAACGGTGCTGTGACCCTCGGCACTCTCGACGGTGCGAACGTAGAGATACGCGAGCAGGTAGGCGATGACAACATCGTGATATTCGGCATGAATGCGGAAGAGGTCATGGCCAAGAAGGCACAGGGCTACTTCCCCGAGGAATACTTCAACAACAATGATACCATACGCCGTGCTGTCAACAGGATGTACAGCGGCATAAACGGATGCACCTTCGAGGAGGTGGCAAATGCCCTCCGCACCAAGGATCCGTACATGGTATTCGCTGACTTTGACTCCTATCAGACCGCACAGCAGTTCATCTCCGAGTGCTACAAGAACAGGGCGCTCTGGAACAAGATGTCGCTGCAGAATACCGCCAATGCAGGCATATTCTCCGCCGACAGGGCTGTTGATGAATACGCACGCAACATATGGAGACTGACCAAGTAGGTCGGCAGTGCCGACATCCGGGTCGTTGACTATTGCCTGAGGGAACTTTCATGATGCACACGGTCACTCTCATCAGGCAGTGTCCTGAGCATGGTTAAGGGCAGTGCCGACAGCCATACGTTGGCTGTTGCCTGCGGGAACTTTCATGACGCACACGGTCACTCTCATCAGGCAGTGTCCCGAGCATGGTGACGGGCAGTGCTGACATCCGGGTCGTTGACTATTGCCTGCGGGAACTTT
>JAFPPJ010000460.1 GCA_017410745.1 Oscillospiraceae bacterium | reverse complement strand
GTTCACATTCTCGACTTTACAGACCTTCGGACAGAGGGTGACGGATACTATATCGTCGTGAAGGACGATACCGGCGTATTCGGTACACAGTCCGGTCTGCGAGCAAATGCGTTCGATACAAAGATATCTGACGGCAAGGTAATATGGACGGACTGGAAGTCAGGCAAAGAGTATCAGATGAACAGGTCTCATACATTCAGCATCTCTGACACTGTTTACGACGGGCTTCTCCGCGATTCTATGAACTATTTCTATCAGAACCGCTCGGGCGTTCCCATTGAAGAGAAGTATATCAGCAGCGGTGATGCGGAGGTTCTTGCACATTCAGAGTTTGGTCATGCCCCCGATACAGCTTATGTCCAGCCTAATTGGGTGAAGTATTACGCAGATACATTCGACGGTGATACTCAATACAGCATAACAGCTTCAAACGGCTGGTATGAATCAGCCGATCACGGCAAATGTGTTATCAACGGCGGCATATCTGTATGGACGCTCCAGAATATGTATGAGATGTCAAAACGCCTCGGCAAGGAGGAAAAGTGGAAGGACGGCAGGTCTGTCCTCATTCCTCAGGACAAGAATAATGCGAAGGGCTCTCCCGATGTGCTCGACGAGGCAAGAGTTGAGCTCGAATGGATGTTTGATATGATGGTCAAGCCCGATGACCCGTATTTTGGCGAAGATGCCGGTCTGGTATACCACAAGATACAGGATCATAAACGGACAGGTCTTGCTGTCCGCGCATGGGATTATGAGGGATACGGCGAAGTTACTCGTATCGTAAAGCCGCCGTCATATGCCGCAACTTTCAATATGGTCGCTTGTGCAGCTCAGGCTGCGCGTCTCTGGAAGGGCATAGATGACGATTTCGCCGAGAAATGCCTTAAAAATGCTGAGACCGGACTTGCTGCCGCTGAAAAGCTCAAAGCTAACTGGTATGATATGAAAGGTCACAGTGCTGAGCAGTATGATGCTGACGGCACAAACAGCAGAGAGGGCGATATTTACTTTGCTCCTCTTGATCATTCATTATCCGGCGAGCCATACGGAGATACCTATGTAACAGATGAGTATTACTGGGCACTCTGTGAGCTTTTTGCCACGACGGGTGCGCCCGAATACTATGACAAGCTCAAGGTCTACAAAAACTATAATGACTCCACCGGGATGGATAAGGCTTTCGGAATAACGACCAATATCACCGGCGTTGAGAACGGCGGCTCATTCAGTTCATTCAACTGGGGCTGTACGGCTGGTCTCGGTACCTTGTCGCTCTGCCTTAATAAAGACCAGCTCAATGAGGAAGCTGCTGCGGCTGTTGAGGCTTCTGTGTGCAAAGCTGCTGATAATTATATCAGGCAGGAGGAAATATCCGGTATGGGCATACCGTACGTCGGAGCTTCTTATGTTGATTATGTGAGCATAGGTCGCCCGGATAACGGGAAGCAAATCGGTTACGAAAGGGGCTCGAACTCGTTCGTCGTAAACAATGCTATGGTAATGGCATACGCTTATGATATAACCAAGTCTGCTAAATACCTCAGCGGTGCAGCTGCTGCTATGGACTATATCCTCGGACGCAACGGCAACGATTTCTCCTACGTATCGGGCTATGGCGACACAGAGGCAGGCTGCGCACTTCAGTGGCCTTCCCACAGATTCTGGGCTAACGGGATCGATCCGTATTTTCCGAAGGCACCTGCCGGTGTATTATGCGGAGGTCCGAATGATACTGTCAATGATGATTATATCCGCGGTGCCGGTCTGAAGAAGGGCGCCGTTGCGAGCCAGAAGTGCTACGTTGATTCGGGAGAAGCGTGGTCTGTAAATGAAGTCGAGCTGCAATGGAATGCTCCTCTGGCGTGGGTGACATCGTATCTTGAAGATGTTGCTCCGGGCGTCAGCGATGTGTCACCGGCTCCGTCCGAAGCCGCATGGGGCGATGCTAATTTAGACGGAAAAATATCCATTGCAGATGCTGCTGCTATCCTCCAGTATATCGCCAACAAGGACAAGTATGACCTGAAGCCGCAGGCTAAGCTCAACGCAGATATAGTTGATAACGGTGACGGTGTTACCTCGAAGGATGCCCTGGCTATCCAGATGATCGACGCAAAAGTCATAAGCGCGACTGATCTGCCGGTAACTTCGGAAAAGATTCTCAGGCTCACAAAGAAGTAAAAGAAAAAGACCCACAAATATGGATCGTTACAGGTCCATTGTGGGTCTTTTTTTTCGCAGCTACACTGAAAGGTGCTGTCCTCCGAGCATAACGGATATGTCTCTGTCATAGCTGTGTTGCCTGAACGAATGAGAATTATCGTTCTAT
>JAFPPJ010000459.1 GCA_017410745.1 Oscillospiraceae bacterium | reverse complement strand
ATTCTCATCCGATATCCGAGAAATAGCACTTGAAACCGGACGCGCAAAGTGGTATAATATAGGTGAGATGGCCAACAAGTCCATCACCCTCACTATACCCGACCATGCATCGGTCTATGTCTACGACCGCTTCGACCACACAGTATACTCCTCATATATGCCCGACTACGGCAATACCGTGTCTCTCCCCACCGACGGCAAGATAGTCTTTGTAGGTGAGACGGGCGGAGTTGTGAGCATACAGTGAGCAGTGGACAGTTGACCGTGCCGTATTGTTCTGCTTACCAACGCCATATTATGGCCGTATCAAATGGAATTGGCTATAATCACTGACCACTAGCCACCGACCACTGACCCCTGAAAACGGAGGCAATATGAACTATAAATGCCTTGTAATAGACGACGATGAGACCATCGCCGTCAACACAGCGGAATACTTCAATATATTCGACATATCCACCGCATATGTGACGAGCTTTGAGGATGCGGTGAGCTTCCTTGATAAGAATACGGTATCGCTTCTGCTGCTCGATATAAACCTCGGTGACCGTTCGGGCTTTGAGCTTTGCAAGGAAGTGCGCCGCCGCTATGATATGCCTATACTCTTCATAAGTGCGAGGACGAGCGATGATGATGTGCTCACCGCACTGAATATAGGCGGCGATGATTATATCAAAAAGCCCTTTACCCTGAAGATCCTCCTTGCCAAGGTGAAGGCGATACTCGGAAGATACGAGCGCATGACGGAGGCGGCTTCGGCTGCCCCCGCCAAAGCTGTTTCTGCGAGCATGAACGGCAATGAGCTGCGCATCACCGATGATATGTTCCTTGACACCGCCGCCCATAATCTGCACAAGGGCAGCACCGTGATAAGCCTAAAGGCGATGGAATACAAGATGCTGCTCTATCTCCTGCAGAACAAAAACAGAGTCATCACCAAGGACGAATTCTTAAAGAACGTATGGGAGGATGACTATGTGGGAGAGGGCACCCTCGCCGTACATATCAGACATCTGCGTGAAAAGATCGAACACGACCCTAATATGCCCGAAATGATAAAGACCGTATGGGGCGTAGGCTACATCATGGAGACCGGAGACGAGCAATGAAGAAGCGTATACTTATCCCGCTGCTTATCATACTGGCAGCGGGCATCGCAGTATTTTCCGTAATGATCGGCGATTATATGCATCACACGGGCGATGCGCTGCAGTATAACTATATCATCCAGACTGTCAGGAAAAATATTGATGACCCCGCACGCATAGCAGATGCAGGCTATGACTTCCCCGTGTATGTGTTCGACGAGGAGGGTTTCCTCATATACCCCGAGGGCAGCCCCGTGCAGACCATATCACAGGCCATAGATGAAGGGCTCGTGCTCCTCCCGGTACATGAAGGTGGCAGATATCTTGCCACCGCCGCGATCCCCGACCCCGCACGCCGCTCATATGACACGGCAGGCAAAAGGCTTGTCACAGCTGCCGCCGTCATGATGCTGTTCTTTATACTTGCGGCAGTGATGTTCACAATTTATGTCAGCCGCAGTATCATAGCACCTTTCAGGCGGCTGAAGGCCTTTGCGGGCAGGATCGCATCGGGCGACCTTGATTCGCCGCTGATGATGGAGAAGGACAATATCTTCGGCGCATTCACCGAGAGCTTCGACATAATGCGTGAGGAACTGAAAAGCGCGCGTCAGCGTGAGATGCAGCTCAAGATGAAGGAGCGGGAGCTTGTGGCAGAGCTCTCACACGACCTGAAGACCCCCATCGCGGGCATAGATACCATATGCGATGTACTGTCGGTAAAGCTGACTGACGGATACGCCCTCGGCAAGGTGGAGGACATCAAGAAGAAGACGCATCAGATGAATATGCTGGTATCCGACCTGTTCACCGCTGCCCTTGACGACTTAGGCGAGATGACAGTCTCATGCACCGAGGAGAGCTCCGCGGTGCTGCATGAGATAGTGACTGCGAGCGACCCCCGCTCCCTCACAAGGGACACGCCCGTCCCCGAATGTCTTATACATATAGACAAGAGCCGCATGACACAGATAATCGGCAATATCATCGGCAACTCCTACAAGTACGCCGGCACACCCATAGATATCAGCTATACCATAAGCGGCGACTTTCTGAAAATGTCCGTCACCGATCACGGCGCAGGCGTGCCCGAGGATGAGCTCAGCCTCATCACCAACAAATTCTACCGCGGGCGCTCCGTGCGCTCCTCCGACAAGAGCGGCAGCGGCCTGGGGCTGTATATCGCATCCGAGCTCATGGCGAAGATGAACGGCGAGCTGATATGCTCCTCCGACGGCAGGGGCTTCACCGCCTCACTTATGATACTTCTCAGCAGATAAGGGGGATACTATGGACAGTACACACTACAAGGTGCTCATGATCGACGACGATGAGATGATCGCGCAGGCCACAGCGGAATACTTCAATATGTTCGGCATCAGCACCGCCTATGTCACAAGCTACGATGATGCGTGCGCCTTTCTTGACACGCATATCATATCTCTCCTGCTGCTCGACATAAACCTCGGTGACCGTTCGGGCTTCGACCTGTGCAGGAAGATACGCGAGAACTATGATATGCCCATACTCTTCATCAGTGCGCGCACCAGCGATGATGATGTGCTCATCGCACTCAACATCGGCGGTGACGACTATATCAAGAAGCCCTATACCCTGAGCGTCCTGCTCGCCAAGGTCAAGGCGATACTCACCCGCTACGAGAAGGCAAGGGCGGGCATACAGTACGAGAAGCGCACAGCGGTCCCGCCCGACGGCATAGTAAGGCTCACCGACAGGATAAGCCTTGACACCAATACCCATAAGCTCACCGACGGCGATACACCTGTCAGCCTCAAGGCCATGGAGTACAAGCTGCTCTATTATCTCCTCACCAATGCGGGCAGAGTAGTCACCAAGGACGAACTGCTCAAAAACGTATGGGACGATGAATACCTGTGCGAGGGCACCATCGCAGTGCATATAAGGCACCTGAGAGAGAAGATCGAATCCGACCCAAAGGCTCCCGCACTGATAAAGACCATATGGGGCGTGGGCTATATCATGGAAGAGCCGGGTATATGAAAAGATATTACAGAGCCGCCGCAGTCCTTGCCCTGCTCCTGCTAACAGGCGGCATAGTGCTTGCGGCATACACACGGAATATGTCACCCGTCCGCAGGGATGACGTGACAGTCACGCTCAATGAGATAAGCATGGCGGCGGCAAAGGGCGCAGACCTTTCCAACCTGCCCGCCGATGCGGGACACGGCAGAGCCTACGTTATACTCGACAATACCGGGAATATCATCTGCGACACACGGGCGACACATGAGCCTGTATCCGTACAGACAGCCATCAAGATGAACTACCCATATACCTATGTGATACGAGACTCCCGGGTGGCAGGCTGCGTGATACTCATAGACGATCACAACAGCTTCGGCGAGGTAAGGGCACGCATCATCACCGGCTATATCGCAGGCTCGCTGCTGCTCATTTCAGCAATGCTCATCTTCGGCAGATACATACGCAAGGAAATAATCGACCCCTTCCGCAATATGCAGGAGTTTGCAGGGAATATCGCAGAGGGCAGGCTCGACTCCCCTCTCATGATGGCTAAGAACAATATGTTCGGCAAATTCTCGGAGAGCTTCGATATTATGCGCGATGAGCTGGTATCATCACGGGAAAGGGAGCTTGCCCTGCAGAAGAAGGAGCGGGAGCTTGTGGCATCGCTCAGCCACGACCTGAAGACCCCCGTCACAGGGATAAAGCTGACCGCAGAGCTGCTGCGGGCACGCTATGAGATGGACGGCGACAGCGCTATGTCCGCAGACACCGCAGTAAAGCTTGACAACATATACAAAAAGGCGGACGAGATAGATGTGCTCGTGAGCGACCTGTTCGCCTCCGCCCTCGAGGAGCTGGGCGAATTCAAAATAGAATGCACCGATGCGCCCTCCTCAGTCATAGCGGACATAGTGAGGAAATACGACGACAAGGGACTGACCGTATCCGGCGAGATACCCGAGGTGCTTATAAATACGGATGTGAAGCGCTTGTCTCAGGTGATAGGCAATATCATATCCAATTCCTATAAATACGCGGACACGAAGATAGACATCACCTACACGATAAACGGCAGCTTCCTTGAGATGCGCATACACGACCACGGGCCGGGCGTACCGCAGGATGAGCTTTCCCTCATCACAAACAAGTTCTACCGCGGCAAGGGCTCTGCGGGCAAGGAGGGCAGCGGTCTCGGACTGTATATCGCACGCAGTCTCATGGATAATATGAACGGTGATATGATGCTCATATCCGACGGCGACGGGCTGTGCATAACACTGTTCATACCCCTCAGCTAAACGATGCTCCCCCAAGACCCATGAAAAACGACAATAGGAGAAACTATATGAATATGACATTTTCCGGATGGCTGGAAGGTCTGTCCGATGCTTATGGTGTCAGGCCTGCCATCATATCGACAGGGGCCTTGAATTACAGGGAATTGTTATATCATTCACGTCACTGCGCTGATATGCTCCATAAAGCAGGAGTACACAAAGGTGACAAGGTCGTCCTGTGGGGAAATAACAGCACGGAGTGGGTGATATCGTTCTTTGGCATCATAATGGCAGGCGGTGTAGCCGTACTTATGAATTACGGCCTGAATGCCGCGGAAGTTGCGGCACTTGTAAAAATGACGGAGTCGGGATGGGGGATCATCGGCGATAACAAGCTGTCTCTGGATAACATGGCATGCGCCGTGGATGCACTGACGGATGGCGGTGTATCATCGGAGCATATCTTTATGATGGATGAGCTGTGCGGTATGTCCTATCCCGATACCGACAGCCCCGTGCAAAGTGCAGGATATGAATGGATGGCCTGCGGCCATGAGCCAAAGGACACACAGGTACTCATCTTTACCACCGGGACTACATCTATGCCCAAAGCTGTGCAGCTTTCCTCATATTCTATCCTGAACAATGTGTTATCCGGGAGCAATATCCTTAAGGATGATATGACAGAGTCCATATGTGATGCGCTCCCTCTCTTTCACAGCTATGGGCTTACAATGATGATGATATGGCTAAATAACGGGGGACGTGTGTATCTGCCGCCTAAGATCAAGCCGCAGGCAGTTTTTGATATCATATATCAGAACGAAGTCTCTGCCGCTGCAACAGTCGGTGCGATATACAGTGGCCTGTTACAGCTGCCGGGATTTGATGAAAAGATAGCGGGGAAGCTAAAGACCTGCTTTGTGGGAGGCGGAGCCACGACTCCTACAGAGCTGATGAGAACAGAGACCTGCCTTAAAGGCGGAAAAATGCTGATCGCATACGGGCAGACGGAGTGTTCTCCTCTCATCTCGATCAATACAGGGAGCGATCCTCTCGAACGCAGGGCAGTATCTGTCGGACATATCCTGCCGGGTGTTGATGTAAGGATATGGCGTGAGGATATCGGCTTCCTGCCGTGCGGCGAGATCGGCGAGATCGTTGTCAAAGGTCCCAACACGATGAATGGCTATCTGGGGCTGTCGGAGGAAGAACAGCCTTTTGATGGGGACGGATGGCTGCATACCGGAGATCTCGGTCTGATAGATGAATTCGGGCTCCTGCGTCTGGCAGGGCGCATCAAAGACATTATTATCCGAAACGGTGAAAATATCTCACCTCTGGAAATAGAAAATGCTGTGATGGAGTTCCCCGAGGTGAGCGCGGCAAAGGTGTTCGGCGCACCGCATTCAATATGGGGCGAGAGCGTTGAAGCGTGCATCGTTTCACAGGGAGACGAACTGTGTGAGGACTCGCTGCGCGATCAGCTGAAAAAGAAGCTGTCCTCGTATAAGATACCGTCCCATTTCTTCCGTTTCTCATCATTTCCGTTAAATACGAACGGGAAAATAGATCAGCGCAGCCTGAAGGCCCAGATGCTCGAAAGGCTCAGAAAGGTCTATATCTCAAATGCCCTGAATGAAGGCATGACCGTGCTGTCTGCAAAAACAGGCAACAGGCGGAATACGATCACGCCTGTCTGTGACATGGTGCAGGGATTCATAGAACAGATGGGATATGAGACCCGTCAGATAAACCGCATACGGCTGGCAGTTGAAGAAATGCTTACCGAAAGGATAGAGAATGCTTACGACGAAAACGGTATGATCACACTTGATGTTATCCTTCTGCCGGACAGGCTCAGGATACGCTTCACCGATTCAGGAAGAAAATATCGCCTTGATGATGCGGATGCCTCGATAAGCGCAAAGATCATACTTGCAAATGTCGATGCCTACGGTTCATCTGTCAGCAGCAGCGAGCTGCAGGGGATAGACCTCGACTGGCAGTATGCAGAGGGCTTTGATGTACGCTCCTTTTTGATGAAGTAATGATACAAAATCTGCCCTGTTAAGAAATTGACAAGAATTTAACAGGGATTTGACAAGGAAACTTATTCAGGGATCATGTATAATATAACTGTAAGGATATTCCGAAAGGTTGTGTTATATATGATCCCTGTTTTACATACCGAAAAGCTGTGCAGATCATTTTCAAACGGCGGCGTGCAGCAGCACGTCATAAAGAATCTCGATCTTGAGATAATGGACGGTGACTTCACCGTCATAATGGGCGCATCGGGCTCGGGCAAATCAACTCTGCTCTATGCCCTTTCCGGAATGGACAAGCCCACCTTAGGCAAGGTATTCTTCGGCGATACCGAGATACAGGACTATACCAACGATCAGCTTGCGGTGTTCAGGAGAAAGAACTGCGGCTTCGTGTTCCAGAGCATATACCTGCTCGAAAACCAGACCGTGCTCGACAATGTGCTAACAAGTGCGTTCATCGTGCAGAAGAACTCTCCCGCCGTCGTGGACAAGGCAAAGACGCTGCTGCGAAAGGTGGGGCTGTCCGATGACAGCTTCGGCAAATACCCCAACCAGCTTTCGGGCGGTGAAGCGCAGCGCGTGGGTATCGTCAGGGCTGTGATAAACGAGCCGAAAATACTCTTTGCCGATGAGCCCACAGGCTCTCTCAACTCCGCATCGGGCAAGGATGTGCTCGATATATTCACACAGGTGCATGAGAACGGTCAGAGCATCGTCATGGTCACTCATGACATAAAGACCGCCCTGCGCGGCACAAGGGTCATATATCTTCGTGACGGCGGCATCGTGGGAGAGTACAGGATGGACAGATACACAGATGACGATGCAAAGCGCCGCAGCGGGCTCACGAACTTCCTTGAGAGGATGGGATGGTAATGAACATATTCAGATTATCGCTGTTCAATCTGAGGAAGAACAGGAGAGAGGCGGCAGGCATTGCGCTCCTTACCTTCATCACCGCATTTTTGCTTTCCACCTTTGCGGCAAATATCTCAGGCATCGAGAAGGCATTTGACAGGAGCTTCGATGCATCGGGCTGCCGTGAGTATTCAATAGCCATAGACAACAGCGCCTATCGTGACAGCTATTATGATATACTTGCCGAAGACCCGGATGTGTCCGACCTGCTCATTATCCATGCCCCCATAAGCGAGACCGCCAAGACGATAGACAGTGACGGCAAGGGCATGAGCAGCAATCCCGTAATATTCATATCCGAGGCAGATGAGCGTAAAATAGAGGACTATGCCATCACAAGCACACTGCCGGAAGATGAGATATCCGCACTTGAGCATCCCATCCGCCTCCCGGAGTATTATCATATCACAGCAGGCTTTGACATCGGCGATACATTCACCGTCATCTACGGCGGCAACAAGTACCCCTTCACCATCGCAGCCTT
>JAFPPJ010000458.1 GCA_017410745.1 Oscillospiraceae bacterium | reverse complement strand
GTATGAGGGGCTTTACTATATCGCCAAAATGCAGGAATACCACTATGATCATATAACCGGTTTCCATTACGGTACATATAATGACCTGTGGGCTGAATACAGCAAGAGCCTGTATATCATGGACACCTATTACAGAAAGCTGCATATCGCATTCCGCAGGAGCCTTATAGGTTCGGCAGGAGAGCTCGATGACCTGTTCAAGAATGCCATATCCACGACTGAAAAGCTGTATAAGAACTGGTATCTGACCGAGCTTAACAGTCAATGGTGTATGTTGATAAAGGATCATATCGGAGAAGGTTTTGCCCTGCCTGAGATAGATCAGCAGGAGAGCTTCTATAAGCGTGTCGCTGAGCCCATTGTAGATGAAAGCGGGCGCGTGTATGTAATTATATCCGATGCACTGCGATATGAAGTGGCAGCGGAGCTTTCCGAAAGGCTTATGAGGGAGACAAACGGCACAACGAAGATAACCGCTATGCAGTCCGTATTCCCGAGTATCACAAAAATGGGTATGTCCGCACTGCTGCCCCATAAAAAGATGTCATTCACGGATGATATGAGGGTAATGTGCGATGATATTATCACCGACGGCACCGAGAACCGTGACAAGATACTCAAATCGTATTCGCCGAAGAACTGTGCAGTTACATTTGAGACACTGCTCGGAATGAATCAGGCACAGCGCCGAGAGCTTGTAAACGGTGCAGAGACCATATATATCTATCACAACAAGATAGATGCCGTAGGAGACAAGCCACTGACCGAAAAGCAGGTGTTCGATGCCTGTGCAGATGCTATCGACGAGATAAAGGGGCTTGTTAAGATGATAGTCAATCAGATGAGCGGCTCGAATATTATAATTACAGCCGATCATGGCTTCCTGTATTCTTATGATCCGCTTACCGAGAGCGACAAGGCTGATTCAGCACTTGTGAACGGCAAGATCATCGAAAAGGGCAGAAGATATATTATCGCTGAGAATGGCAGCAGCTCCGATCTTATGATGAATATTGCTCTGAACGAGTATTCAGAGAATATGACAGGCTTTGCACCCTTTGACAATATACGCATAAAGATACAGGGCGGCGGGATGAACTTCACTCACGGCGGCGTTACCCTGCAGGAGTGCTGTGTGCCTGTTATCACCTTCAAGAATTTCCGCGCGGGCTCTAAGCACTTTGTTGACATAAAGAAGGCAACGATAAAGCTGATAAGCATGACACGGAAGATCAGCAATAATATGTTCTCGCTCGATTTCATGCAGACAGATGCAGTCGGCGGAAAGATCGTCCCGGCTACTTATGAGATATATCTCTGTGATATGATGTCTGAACAAGTCAGCGATGTACAGACGATCATCGCCGACAAGACAGGAGAGCCGCAGGAGCGTGTGACAAAGCTGCGCTTTACCTTGAAAAATCACGACTTTGACAGCAACAACAAGTATTATCTGAACATTGTGGATAAGGATACAGGCGATGTTATTGAGAAAACGGAATTTTCGATAAAGATCGCATTTGCAAATGATTTTGATTTCTGATATGTTATCAGTATAGATGACCAGCCAACTGTTTTGGGGAGATGAGCAAATGTCCGAATACAAGTGCATATACTGCGGCAGAACGATAGAGACAGATAAGAGATGCTCCTGTTCACACTGCGGATATACCATGTATGAGCTGCCTTATGAGCGCCCAGAATTGCTCCGCAGTGAGATCATCCGTTTTGTAGATACTGTGACTACACAGGATATACCCATTAAAACTATTAAATGGGAGAAAAAGGAAAAGGATGATAAGAGATTTCCCGATTTTGTCAAGATACGAACATTTTGCAGCTCTGCTGCTAAGACCGAAATGTTTTTCGAGCGCTTTTTTGAGAGCACTCATAACATACGGGAATATATCCATACGCCTTTTAAAAACAGTTACAAGGGCAAAACAGCTTCATTACATACCATTTATGACAATATCAAAAAGCAGATAGATGAAGCAATGTCCTCTCTTGAGATAAATGTGGAATTGCCCTGCCTTTCCCTGCCCGATATGCAGCTGCATCACAGCGAAGAACCTAACAATGAGCTCGTTTATATTGCGGACGATATACTGACTAAGTGTGAAAAGCTTGCCGATAAGATAAAGAAGTTCATCAGAGTGAATAATATGTATGGCAAGGCATATTCATATACTCCCAATGTTCCGAAGCTCGGAAAGAAATGGGCAGAGGAAATGCAGAAATGGTCTGATGATATTGATGTAGTGCTCAAAAAGCAATATGTCGTAGATATATTTGAAGACGGCACTAAGGAAATGAACGAACAACTAACGGCACTGTGGAATGGTATCTATGTGATCATGTCCGCGCCGATACTGGCTGTGACCGATATTTATACTTTGGGAGATATTGATGAACTGTCCGAAAAGGACTTTGAGAGCAATATAAGTGAGATCATATCCAATAATTTTGCTGTTGTCAGAAATGCGGTACATAAAGAAGGCTTTTTGACTGACAAAACGGAAGAACAGCTTTTCGATATGTACAACAAAATGCTGGAACTCGATAAAACCTGCTGTATGAAGCTTGATAAAGGCAAAATGCTTGCCGCAGGGG
>JAFPPJ010000457.1 GCA_017410745.1 Oscillospiraceae bacterium | reverse complement strand
GTCCTCAACGTAAAGCCAGTCGCGGACGTTCAGTCCTTCGCCGTAAACAGGGAGAGGCTTGTCTGCGAGAGCATTTGCTATCATCAGAGGAATGAGCTTCTCGGGGAAGTGATACGGTCCGTAGTTGTTAGAGCATCTTGATATAGTGACAGGCAGACCGAATGTCCTGTGATATGCAAGCACGAGAAGATCTGCCGATGCCTTTGAAGCGGAATACGGGCTCGATGTATGTATAGGCGTCTCCTCGGTAAAGAACAGGTCGGGTCTGTCAAGCGGAAGATCACCGTATACCTCATCGGTCGATACCTGATGATAGCGCTTGATGCCGTACTTGCGGCATGCATCCATCATTACGGATGTGCCGATTATATTTGTCCTGAGGAATACGGAGGGATCCTCTATCGAACGGTCAACATGGCTCTCTGCAGCGAAGTTGACAACGATATCGGGCTTCTCCTCTTCAAATATCTTGTATACAGCATCTCTGTCGGTTATATCCACCTTGCAGAAGCGGAAATCCGGATTATCCTTCACAGGCTCAAGAGTAGCCATATTGCCTGCATATGTGAGACAGTCTATGCATACGATCCTGTATCCGGGATGGGTCTTGAGCATATAATGTATGAAGTTGCCGCCGATAAATCCGGCGCCGCCTGTAACTATTACGGTCATATCTATTCTCCTTATTCCTTATAATTCTTCATGAAGCAGTCGAGCGCATCCTGCCACTGCCTGAATTCGTCGCCTACTGTGCTTCTGAACATCATATTGTCAAGCGATGAATATGCAGGTCTGTCTGCCGCATCGGGATGATCTGCCGCATACTGTGCGGAAGTGCAGGGAGCGACTGTGGCATCTATGCCCGCCTTCTTTACGATCTCAGCAGCAAAATCATACCACGAGCATTCACCGTTGCCAGTTCCGTGATATACGCCGTATTCCTCGGTGTCTATCAGCTTGATGATATGATGTGCAAGGTCTGCTGCATTTGTGGGATTTCCCCTCTGATCATCAACAACAGTGAGCTTGCCGTATTTCCTTGCCGCATTCATGATGGTCTTGACAAAATTCTTGCCTGTGTAGCCATACAGCCATGCAGTACGCACGATGAAATATCTCGAGCAGAACTCGCGGACATACTGTTCACCCATATACTTTGTGCTGCCGTATGCGCTCTTGGGAGAGGGTATATCGCATTCAGTCTGCGGTACGGTGCCGTTCCCGGAAAATACATAGTCCGTGGAGACATGCAGGAGCTTTGCCCCGTACTTCTCGCATACTATCGCAAGATTGCGCGGACCTATGGCATTTACCCTGAACGCATCATCCTTGTGCGATTCGCAGCCGTCTACATTCGTATACGCAGCACAGTTTATCACCGCATCAAATCTGCCTTCACCGATAAAGCTGTCAACAGCGCCGAGATCTGTGATATCCAGTTCATCCACATCTATGCAGACTACCTTGTTCTCTTTTTTAAGGACATCGGGAGTACCAAGCTCGGTATAACCTCTTTCAAAGCATCTTGAGAGCTCAGACCCTAACTGACCTTTTCCGCCTGTGATAAGTATATTCATCAGTATCTTATCTTCCCTTCCGC
>JAFPPJ010000456.1 GCA_017410745.1 Oscillospiraceae bacterium | reverse complement strand
TTGGCCCGGGCAGGCTGAGCCTGCACCCACCCGGTCGCCAAAGGCGACTGTTACCCGGGCAGGCTGAGCCTGCACCCACCCGGGAGGCATTAAGTCAGGACTTATCAGATACGTCTCGGAACATGGATTTGTTCAAACCTATGTTCCGAGACGTTTTTTATATCCCCCGACCAAACTTGTATCGGGTAACTGTCGGCTTTGCCGACCTCGGAGCATAGTACAGCACAAAAAATCCCGGAACACGGGCTTGTTCAAGCCTATGCTCCGAGACGTTTTTTATATTCCCCGACCAAACTTGTACCGGGTAACCCCGGGCTTTGCCCGGTCGGCTTTGCCGACTTCCCCGGATCAATCTTCGCCGTCGTCCTCGAGCGCATCCTGTGCCTTGTCGATAGCTTCCTCAGCCTTATCGAGGATATCCTCAGCAGCATCCTTTACAGCTTCCTTTGCGGAATCTGCAAGGTCGTCATCGTCATCATCATCGTCGAAGAATATCTCATCATCGTCGTCGAAATCGTAATCCTTCTCCTCAAGCTCATCACGCTTCTTTACGAAGTAAGCAGCAGCAGCCGCACCTGCAGCAGCAGCAAGCAAAGTGATAAGAGCAACGCCTAATCCTCTCATGTTGATCACTCCTGTACTATAGTGCCCTTGCGGGTCACCGTATTTCATGGAACTATTATAACACATTGCCGAAATAAATGCAATAGCTTCCGTAACTTTTTCGCAAATTACACACAAATTTCACACAATTCTTATGCAAGACGGCAACGCCCGCCGAATTATCGCCAAACGATCGCCTATCATAAGCCTTTCACATGCTCTATAAGCGGCGCGATATTCTTCCTGTCGGTGTGATCTGCCGTCTCAAAGGCGGAGAGCAGCGCCTTCTGCCCCTCGGTGGGGTTCTTTTTCTTCTGCATGGATGACCGCAGAAGACTTATCATGATCTTGTCTGCGCCCTTGATCCTGTCATAGTCAAAGCCGCCCCTGAAATAGAAATGCCCCACAGCCTTCTGCTGTTCATCGTTCAGCGTCTTGTTCCACAGTGACTCATATACCTTGTTGCTCCCATCGAGCGCACCCACTGCGAACAGTGCGATCTTTTTCCCCCTGAGCCTGCTGTAGTTGCCGGTTATCAGCTTCATGCCGTTGATGCCGCCGGCATAGATACCGCCGCCGTATATGATAACGTCGTACCCTTCGATATCCGCATAGGACGGATCTTCCTTTATATCGCAGTGAAGCTCATCCGCTATCCACTGCGCGTACTTCTTCGTATAGCCTGTCTTTGACCTGTATGCAACTATTGTCTTCATTGTTTTCCCCTTATTTGTATATTATTTCTTTCATCTCCCCGTCGAAATATACGAAGTCCCCTTCCGGATAATTCCATATCGCCTGCATTTTCGTCGGGTGAAGTATGCCGTCTGCTGACGGCGCATAATCACTGCACCGCACAGTCCATGGTATGTATTCCACAGTGCCGTCGGTGCCCGAAAGCCCCCTTTCTTCGGTGGTGAATGCGATTATCTCGCTGTCATCGCCAAATACGAATATCCCCTCTGCGGTCTGCCCCGCATAGCTTATCCTTGCTCTTACCCTGTTTCGATCCACCTCCTCAAATGTGATAAAGTCTTCAAGGAATATCGACGGACAGCAGAAGCTCTCTGCGAGATATGTGACAAGGCATGACCTGTCCATATCCGTTCCCCTTTCGTCAAAGAGCGTTATCCCCTTGGCAAGCACGCCCTTCATGCCGCCCTTGCCGTCCTCGTAATAGTCGTATCCCTGAAATGGTATGCCGAACATATATGTGTCGATGAATGCCATCCTGCATGGCTTCGCCGTGAAATTGTACTGCGTGTAGTCAATGGTAAGCGCAGGCCCGTCCTTCCCCTGCCTGAAGTCAACATCGTGAAAGTCTATAGTCATATACTTTACAGCGGGCGTGCCGATGTATCCGCAATGCCTGATATAGTCCTGCACCGCCTGGGGCAGATGCGCGATGCTCTCATCCGTTATGACCCTGTCCGCCGCATCATAGCCTTCATCTGCCGCCAGACGCGTCACATCCCTTTCAAATTCCGCCTTCATCGGAGAATAGGGGATGTGAAACCACACCGCTGCCAACAATATCACAGTCGCGGATATGATGCAAGCTGTCAGGATACGCTTTTTTGTCTTTTTCATTTTTCCTCCCGATATCCTTGTCATATCTGTTTGTACAGCTTTGCTGCAAGTATTGCCGCATATAACCCCAGCATCGTGAATATAGCGGATTTTGTCATGATGACAGGTATAGGAAGGTCTACACCGGAGGTGAGCTGAACTCCTGTCTGGAATATCATCATTATCCCGACTATGATAATACCGACCAGAAGTACGGAAAGCAGCACCACTCCGAAGGAATTGTGCTTTCTCAGCAGATACAGGCAGATAAATGCCACAGGGCTGATGATACCCATATCCAGGATATATGTTATCTCCGTTGTATATACCTCTATGAGCTGCAGCCGTCCGCTTGCAAACGACGAGATTATATCTGGAAACCACGCTACAAAAGTTGATATGCCCGAAAGCACAAGAAAGACAGTATATGCTTTCCCGCAGAGACGCTCCGAAACATCATAGCTCTCTTTTGATACGCCGTATATCCCTGTAACAAAAGAGAAGAACAGGCATACAAAAAGTGCGGTATAAACAAGGAACAGCATATTATATGTAACTCCGAAGCATATGCTCACCGCATAATAAAGCATCCAGGCAAGCACCGATACGAGCAGGAGCCGGCTCCGTTTATCATTTCTTTTTATATCATGTATTACAGAGAATATCAGCAACGGTACACTCACAAAAAGTGTACACATATCGCTCCCGATAAAAATCGTGGCTTTCATATAGCTGTCACGGGCATATATCCCGCTGCCCCACATCTTTATCGTTTCGCCGTACTGATTAACGGTGTCAAAGCTCTTCGTTGTGTCTAATGACAGTACGCCGCACAGTGCTGCTATCAGCAGAAGTACAGCAGAAACAGCCGAGAGGATATGTATAGCCGTATATTTACGCATCATTTTCCCCTTTCAGCTCGTTGAGCCTGTCGCACAGCTTTGCAAGTGCAGAGCAGTAAGCGGCGGTCTCCTCCTCGGTAAGGCAGTCGAACAGCCTGTATACAAAGCTCTGATCCTGCCCTGCCTTTTTGGTGCGTATCTCATTGGCAAGCTCTGTCTTGACTATGCGAATGGCACGCTTGTCGCGCTTGTCGGGCACTACCTCAATGAAGCCCTTTTCCGCCAGCCTGTCAACGATCTGCCGCATACTCTGATGCGTTACCCCCGACAGCTCCGACATCTGCTTTAGTGTGGGTGGCTCGGGGAATGCGTCTATCATAGTTATTGCGAGCCACTGCTTCGCAGTGATGTCCTCAAGTCCGCTGTCCATTATCGCCTGTAAGCGGTTTGCGCATATAAAGATGTTCACATATGCGATAAGCCGCTTGTCCATATGCTCAAAGTCGTACATATTGCCTCCTGTATTTAGGTAGTATATTACCTTTTTATGTAAGTATACTACCTATTCCGGCAATTGTCAATATTACTTTTGCACTAAAGGAAGCAAATTTCCGCGGCCATACGAAGTGAAACGCACAAATCCCCTATAAAGCAGCATAAGGGACAGCGAACTGTCCCTTATCTGTATCAAATCTTACTTTACTGCTTCAAGCAGCGCACCCTTGCGGTCGGTGCGCTCCCATGCCACGCCAAGATCCTCTCTGCCCATGTGTCCGTATGCAGCGAGTGCGCGGTACTGTGGCTTCTTGAGCTCAAGGTCGCGTATTATCGCAGCGGGGCGGAGGTCAAATACCTTCTTTACCGCATCCGACAGCTTATCGTCGCCCACCTTGCCTGTGCCGAATGTATCAACCATAACGGATACAGGCTCAGCCACACCGATGGCATATGCAAGCTGTACCTCGCACTTGTCCGCAAGTCCTGCGGCTACTATATTCTTAGCCACCCATCTTGCAGCATATGCGGCACTTCTGTCCACCTTTGTGGGATCCTTGCCGGAGAATGCTCCGCCGCCGTGACGGGAATATCCGCCGTATGTATCAACGATTATCTTTCTTCCTGTAAGACCCGAGTCGCCCTGAGGCCCGCCGATAACGAACCTGCCTGTAGGATTGACAAATATCTTCGTGTCCTTGTAAAGCTCTGCGGGAATAACAGGCTCTATTACCTCGCGGATTATATCCTGGCGTATCTGATCGAGCTCCACAGTCTCCGAATGCTGCGAAGAGATAACGATAGTGTCTATGCGGACAGGCTTTCCGTCCTCATACTCCACCGTCACCTGTGTCTTGCCGTCGGGACGGAGATATGCAAGCGTGCCGTTCTTGCGCACATAGGTGAGCCTCTTTGCAAGGCGGTGAGCAAGAGATATAGGCAGCGGCATCAGCTCGGGAGTCTCTGTGCAGGCATAGCCGAACATCATGCCCTGGTCGCCGGCACCTGTCTCAAGATCGTCCTTCTTGCCGTCCCTGTATTCGAGGGCTTCATCTACGCCCATCGCAATATCCGGGGACTGCTCATCTATGGAAGTGACCACTGCACAGGTATTGCCGTCAAAGCCGTACTTTGCGCGGTCATAGCCGATGTCGAGCACTACCTGACGCACTATCTTGGGTATATCAACATAGCAGGTGGTAGAGATCTCACCCATGCAGGTGATTATACCTGTAGTGGCTGTGGTCTCGCATGCAACTCTGCCGTCGGGATCGTTGCGGAGTATCTCATCGAGCACAGCATCAGATATCTGATCGCATATCTTATCGGGATGACCTTCGGTCACCGACTCTGAAGTAAATAAATAACGCATAATAACACCTTTCATATGAATGCAAATGAACTCAATATACACATTATAGCATACAAGCCGCTTTATGTCAACATAACACAGGAAAAATTAAGATATAGCCCATTTACTATTTTGATGCGGTTTTATCGGCGTTCCTTGATTGCTTGGATATATATCAATTTGTTATATTATGTTAAAGACGTTAGGTATAGCTATTTTATGTGGCTTTATCTTAATATGGTTATTGACATGAACAATTCAATATGATACAATATAAATGGTAGAAATACCGGCATAGGCACACCTGTGTTGTCAAACGACGTCAAATCCAATTTATCCCTCAAATTGCTGTAAATCTCCGCCGCTCAAAACCATACGTTAAAGTTTTGAGCGACGTTTCTTTTCAGCACTTTGGGAATAAATAGTATACGCCCCTGAAAGGGGGTAAGCCCTTTGAGTTGGTTAGACTTTCTTACTTTATGTATTGTAATATGTAACGTAATACAGACTTTTGTACTGTTAAATTCTTCCAACAATAAAAAGAGGTAGCCGTCTGTTCGTACCAGACGGCTACTTAGCTTAAAAACTTCGTACCAAACTGGGGCAACCGTTAGGGTGTGCCCTTTGTCTATATATATAATACCACTTATACCTTATCTTGTCAAGTATAAATCGAAAAAAGGGATAAACTAATCATGCTAAAAAACGCTCCCCTTAGAAAGGGGAGCGTTCATTAGTCTGAGAAATTTCTGACCGAAGAATCGGTAGAGATTAGCCTCTCTTCTTAGCTACTACAGCTGCTGCTGCGAGTGCAACAGGGATAACTGCAAGAGCTACAGGAGCGTTGCCGGTCTTAGGAGAAGGAGCGGGCTCAACAGGAGCGGGAGCTTCCTCTTCAACTACAACTTCCTCAACGGGCTCTTCTACAACTTCTTCCTCAACGGGCTCTTCAACTACTTCGTCCTCAACGAGCTCTTCGCCTTCGCCCTCGAGGCCTGCAGCGTTGTCAACGTCCTCAGCGGTGCCAGCCTCAACGTTAACGGTGAGGTTGTCCCAATACCAATCTACAGGAGTGTAGAGAAGCATAGAGGTGAGGAGCTGCTTAGCGTTAGTGATCTTACCATCTTCGATAACATCCTGCCATACGAAGCTGAGGGAGTTAGCGCCCCACTGGAACTTATCAGTATCGTTGAGCTGCATTGTAACTTCAGAGTTAACAACGATAGCACCAGTGAAGAGGTTTACTGCCCAAGCCTGGCTGTAAGAACCGTACTGATCGTAGGTAGAAGGATTAGCTGCCTGACCGGTGTACTTGCCGCTTACATCAGTGTTGGTGTTGTAAGGAGTTGCAACGTTGATATCCTGAGCATATACATGCTGACCAAATGTAGGAGACTTCCAGTCTGCGCTACCGGTGGACCAACCATAAGCTCTGTAGGGCTCAACCCACTGCTGGAGGAGAGTGGAGTTAGCGGTTGCAACATATCCATCGTAACCGGTGAATGTGAATGTTACCTTCTCGTTGTTAGCGATAGCATCGTTAAGAACGGAGAGAGGATAAGTGTAGTAGTTGCCGCCGGACTTTCTGGTCTTGAGAGCATATACTACATCGTCAGTTCTGAGAACATAGCCGCTTGTTGTGCTGTAGTTCTGGGGCTTGAGGTTAGTTCTGAAAGGATATACCTTCTCGCCAACATCCTGGAGAGTAAGGCCGTTCCAACCAGCCTGAGTAGGAAGACCGTTTACATCGGGAGCTTCGAATACTCCGCCGTACTCCTTGATCTCGGGCTTGTCCCACTTCTTGTAGTCGATGCCGAGGAGGTCATAAGCAGCAGTGTTGGAGTAAACGAGGTTGCCGTTAGCGTCAACAACATACTTAGCAGTGCCGTCTACAGAGTTTGCATCAAACTTTCTGTCGTCGGTCCAAGTAACCATGGAACCATAGGTCCAAGCGTTATTAGCATACTTGTGAACCTTGTTAGGAGTCTCGTACCAGATTCTGATAGAAAGACCGGAGAAACCAACTACTTCACCAGCGAAATCTGCAGGAACAGTTGCGGGATCTACAGTAGAGAAGCCGAGTCTCTCGAGTGTGAATGCGCCGAAGATAGCAGCATCCTTATCAACAGCAGAAGGACGAGTGAGGGAGAATACGAGAGGAATAGCAACATCCCACTCCTTGTCGTCAACGGTTACATTGAATACGCTGTCGGTAGCAACATAGTCATAGGAGCCCTTGAAAGGATCCCAGAAATCCTTAC
>JAFPPJ010000455.1 GCA_017410745.1 Oscillospiraceae bacterium | reverse complement strand
GCTCGAATGCGTTTATGTCCTTGGGATTTTCCACCACGCATATCACGGATGGGTCACGCCTGTCCTCAGCGCATACCGGGCACAGGTCATTGTCCGTGAGATTGCAGCATATCCTGCATTCCTTCACAGTGGAATGTGCCGTGATTATCGCATCCGCAAATGCGTGCGCATCCTCGTCGGACATGGTCATCACATAGTATGCCAGACGCTGTGCTGTCTTCATACCTATGCCGGGCAGCCTTGCAAACTGCTCGGAAAGCTGTATAAGCGGAAGTGCCGTACTGTTCATATATAGACCCTCAACGGTACTGTGTACCGACATTTAATTGAGCCGACAGTCCACTGTCGGCTCATTTTCTCCCGATATCAGAAGAGACCCGGGAAGCTTACGCCGTTTGTGATAGCGCCCATGCGGTTCTCGGAGACCTCGTCTATCTTGCTCACGCACTCATTCACCGCACTGATGATGAGATCCTGCAGAGTAGTGGGATCTTCTGCACTGTCAGCGATAACATCCTTGCTTATCGTGAGCGCAGTGACCTTCTTTCTGCCGTTCATCGTGATCTCGACAGCTCCGCCGCCTGCTGTGGTCGTGAAGGATTCCTGCTCGATCTCCTCCTGTACGGTGGTGATCTCTGCCTGCATCTTCTGTGCCTGCTTGATCATGGACTGCATGCTCTGCTGACCGCCCATGCCCTGTGGTAATCTTGCTTTCATATCTATTCTCCTATACTTTTTTGGGGGCTGTGCCTCATGCCCCGTCTATTATAACTTCAACGCCGTTTTCACCGGCAGTTTTAAGCACCGAGTCAAGGCTCAGCTTCTTCTCTTCGGGAGCATCCTCCTCTGCAGGAGATGCACCACTCTTGTCAAGCTCTGCCTTGTAGCCTATACGCTTCTTCTCAAGGGCGAAGCGCACTGTCTCGCTGACCGCCATAAGGAAGCGCAGTTCAATGTCGCTGCCGTCTGCAAGCAGACCCGCGAGCATCTTGTCATTCTTCGTATTTATGATAAGGTAATTCGACTGTATATATCCCGTGCTGCCCGCAAGATAAACGCCTACGGAGGGCATCGACGCATTCACACGGTCGATGACTTCGCCCCAGTTGTTTATTAGCTGCAGCCCCTTGGGCGCTACCTCGAACTTGTCTCTCGGAGATGGTCTCCTTGCGGGTGCGGCGGCGGGTATCCCCTGCCTGATGCGCTCCTCGATGGATTCTATCCTTTCGGCAAGTCCGCCGGTATCCTGCACCGTCTGTGCGGCTTCGGCACAGAGACGTATCACGCACATCTCCATGTCTATGCGCTTGGATACGGAGCTTCGCATCTTCTGCGTGCATTCGCCGAGAGCCTCTATTATTCCCATCACGCGCTGTGCATCACACTTGCCCGCGATCTCACGGATAATATCGAGCTCACTCGGGAGACAAACGATTATATTCATACGCGCGGGCGCTGTCACCGCAATGAGCACATTGCGGAACTGGAGTATCAGCTCCTCGCACAGTCTTTGCATATCCTTGGAGCGGCTGTACATCTCGTTTATTATGTCGAGGCCCTTTGCCGCATCCCTGTCGGCTATTGCGCCGGCAAGTCCGAACAGATGCCCTCTGCCAGCTATGCCTGTCGCCTCGGACACCGTGTCGATGGTGATATTGTCGGAAAAGGCGATGCATCGGTCAAGTATGCTCAGCGCATCGCGCATGCCGCCGTCGGCAGTCTTCGCGATGAGCTCCGCAGGCTCCTCTCCTATGGAGATGCCCTCCGCCTCACACACGCTCATTATCCTTGCAGCGATATCCTCCGTGCGTATGCGCATGAAATCGAACCGCTGGCATCTTGACAGTATCGTGGGCAGTACCTTGTGCAGCTCTGTGGTCGCCATGATGAACTTGACGTGCTCGGGCGGCTCCTCGATTATTTTCAGAAGTGCGTTGAATGCGTCCTTAGACAGCATATGCACCTCGTCGATTATGTATATCTTGTATCTGCACCGCTCGGGCGTATAAAGCGCCGCCTCACGCAGCTCTCTCGCATCATCCACGCTGCCGTTGGAAGCGGCATCTATCTCGATTATATCGGACAGTGCAAATTCATCGGCCGCCCTGCATATCTCACATTCGTTGCACGGGTCGCCGTCTTTGGTATTCTCACAGCACAGCGCCTTTGCAAATATTCGTGCGCAGGTGGTCTTGCCCGTGCCGCGCGAGCCTGTGAACAGGTACGCATGGGCAGTCTTGCCGCTTATTATCTGGTTGCGCAGGGTATTGGTGATATGCGGCTGCGATATGACATCGGTGAAGGTAGCAGGTCTGTATTTCCTGTATAGTGCCTGATACATCTCCATCCCACCCGAAAAAATAAGATCCGGTACATAGGTGTGCAGGCTTGCTGCGGCACACGAAACGTACCGCTTAATGCTGCTCGGTTCCCCGCCTGACATGGTTCACGGTGTTTTGTTGCACAGGGCCCGCACACCTATATATCGGATCAGATCCAAATTGATGTGTTTATTATACCACACCCGAAATAAAAAATCAAGACCTTTTTGAAAAAAACTGTATTTTTCTGTGCCTTTTCCTGTAAGATCCGCCGCCAAAGCGCATCACAGCGGGAGGAACGGCGGTGCATATCCCGCCGTCACTGTTCCTCCTCCACGCCCTCAGTGCTCTCCGACACGAACAGTATCTTCACTGTCATCAGCATCAGCTTCAGGTCGAGCAGCAGCGAATAGTTCTCGATATACATCAGATCAAGGCGCAGCTTGTCGTAGGGGGTGGTATTGTACTTGCCCATTACCTGAGCATAGCCCGTAAGACCCGCCTTTACGCGCAGGCGGTAGGAAAACTCCGGCATGAGCTTCTCGTTCTTCGCAGCAAGCTCCGGCCTTTCGGGGCGCGGTCCGACTATGGACATATCGCCCTTTATTATATTGAGGAGCTGGGGCAGCTCGTCTATACGCAGCTTTCGTATCCACCGGCCTATAGGCGTGATGCGGCTGTCATTCTCGGATGCGAGCCTTGCGCCGTCCTTCTCGGCATTGACTATCATACTGCGGAATTTGTACAGTTTGAACACCTTGCCGTCCTTGGTGAGCCTGTCCTGCACATAGAACGCAGGGCCTCCGTCATACAGCTTGATACATACTGCGGTTATCAGCATGAACGGCGATGCGATGACAAGCGCCACTGCAGAGAGCAGCACATCCAATATGCGCTTGATGATCTGTGCTTCAAGCGGCAGATCGCCGTTGCGGCACACTATCAGCGGCGTATCGAACAGATGCACCTCTTCACCGCCGCGAAGTATTATATCGGTTATCTTGGGGACTATATATATCCTCTTGTGCCTGTCGTAGCAGGCCTTGATTATGTCGTTCTTGAGCTGACCCGGCACATCGCATATCACGGCGGCGTCGTACTCATCCACTGCGGCTATGACCGCAGGCGTGCCCTCCGCCACATTCACCGCCTTGCATATGAGGAAGCGCTTGTCGTGGGCTGCCATCTTCTTCACCACCGACACCGCCTGGCGGCTGCCGTATATCATCACCATGCGCCTTGCGGGGAACAGCCTTGCGTACGCCGCATCCGCCGCAAACGACCATATAACCGCACAGACTATGTCCGCGCCCGTTGCACACAGCAGCGGTCTCGGATCGGACAGCGCTCTTTCGAGCAGGGATATCTGCATGAAGGTCAGGCCATTTATGAACAGGAGCGACAGCACCTGCGAATATATCACGGATGAACGCGGCTGATTGCCCACCTTGAAGCTGTTGTATATCCTGCCGAACAGATAGATCAGCACAAGGTATATGAACAGTATCATCAGGTTGCCCTTCCAGCCGAAATGGTCGGTCGTGATCCTGTCGGAGGACAGCACCCTGTTGTAGTATTTCTCCCACACGAACATATATATACCGCTGTACACCGCTGTCAGCAGAAGATACATCAGATGCATGAGGAGCTTTCTCGTATTATGTTTCATTATATCACCGTTTTCGGTCATTTTTTCGTCATGGTTTTGTCAACACATAGATTATACCACAAACTCTCCCCTCTGTCAAGGTCGGCAAAGCCGACTGTTACCCGATACGCATTTGCGTTAAACCTATAATACTATCCTCGGAACATTGATCTGTGCTATATTCATTATACGCTATGGGCAAAGCCGACTGTTACCCGCCGGGCAAAACCCGGAGTTACCCGCCGGGCAAAGCCCGGAATTACCCGCCGGGCAAAGCCCGGAATTACCCGGGACGCATTTGAGCTGCCCTTTTACACTATCCTCGGAACATAGTCCAGCACATGTTTTGTGCTGACGGATCAATTTGTCCGTTTCAACGGTAGCCTGTTGTTGGGACATAGACAATAGTGCGCAGGTCAAAGGATTAGTTTGAACTGTTTCGGACACCGCTTATAAGCCGCCTTGAACAACCAGCACAATAT
>JAFPPJ010000033.1 GCA_017410745.1 Oscillospiraceae bacterium | reverse complement strand
CGAGACGAATACGCCGCCCACCTTCACAAGGGGCAGACAATATTCCGCAAGCACCGGGAATGCCGCAACTGCCCTTGCACAGGCGCAGTCGAATACCTCGCGGTATTTTCTCCTGCCCGCATCCTCCGCGCGGGAATGTACGCACTCCATAGGGAGCGTCGCATCCGATACCTCTTTGAGGAAATTCATCCTTTTGAGCAGCGAGTCCATAAGAGTTATATCAAGCTCCCTGCGGTGAAGCTTCATCACCACTCCCGGGAAGCCCGCTCCGGTGCCCACATCCACAACAGTTCCCGCCTCGGGGATATCCGCATACCTGAATATGAGCATGCTGTCAAGGATATGCTTGACCGTGATGTCCTCCCTCGTGACTATACGGGTAAGGTTCATCACCTTGTTCTTCTCCACCAGCATATCCGTGTATCTTTCGAGGAGATCATATTCCTCATCCGTGACCGAAAGGCCGTATGCCGCAAGTATGCGGTCAAATTCAGTTCTTTCTGCTATCATTCTTCTTACCTGCAAGCCATATCACGAGCACCGTCACATCTGCGGGCGATACTCCCGATATCCTGCTCGCCTCTCCTATGTTAGACGGTCTTATCTTATTGAGCTTCTCTATCGCTTCAAGGCTCAGTCCGCGCACATCCCTGTAGTCCGTGCCCTCGGGCAGCAGCTTCTCCTCAAGTGCCCTGAGCCTGTCTATATCCTCTATCTGCCGCTTGATGTATCCCTCATATTCGATGATGAGCGCCGCCTGCTCCTTCACCTCATAGGAGAGCTCGGGTGCATCCGCATCGAATGCCATCACATCCTCATAGCTTATCTGCGGCCGCTTGATGAGCTCCGCCTCCTTCACGGGCGAGGATATGCCGCTGCTGCCTCTGTCAACGAGCATATCGTTGAGCGCATCGGAGGGGCGTATCACGGTGGTGCGAAGTCTCTTGACCTCGGCGTTTATGTTCTCCCTCTTTTCGAGGAAGCGTGCATATCTCTCATCGGATATGAGCCCTATCTCATGGCCGAGAGGGGTAAGTCTCTCATCCGCATTGTCCTGACGAAGTATCAGACGGTATTCGCTCCTGCTCGTCATCATACGGTATGGGTCGGTGACTCCCTTTATCACAAGGTCGTCTATGAGCGTGCCTATGTATGAGGACGACCTAGACAAGGATATCTGCTTTCTGCCAAGTACGCTGAGTGCCGCATTTATGCCTGCGATAAGTCCCTGCGCCGCCGCTTCCTCATATCCCGATGTGCCGTTGAACTGTCCCGCGCCGTAAAGTCCGGATATATCCTTGAATTCAAGGGTGTGATACATCTGCTGCGGATCACAGCAGTCATACTCTATCGCATAGGCGTTTCGCATTATCTCCACATTCTCAAGACCCTTTATGGTGCGCAGGAATGCGGTCTGCACATGCTCGGGCAGAGATGAGGACATACCCTGCAGATAGTACTCATCTGTGGAAAGTCCCATGGGCTCGATGAAAAGCTGATGCCTCAGCCTTTCCGGGAAGCGCATGATCTTGTCCTCTATCGAGGGACAGTATCTCGGGCCTATGCCGTGTATCCTGCCCGAATACAGCGGCGAGAAATGGATATTGTCCCGTATGACCTTGTGTGTCTCCTCATTGGTGTATGCGATATAGCAGCTGACCTTGTTTGAGAGAGAGTATCTGTCGGTCTCAAAGGAGAAGGGCTGTATATCCTCATCGCCGTCCTGACGCTCAAGACGGTCGAAGTCTATGCTCCTGCGGTGTACACGAGAAGGAGTGCCCGTCTTGAAGCGTCTTATCTCCACGCCTGCCGCTGCGAGCGAAGCCGTGAGAAATCGTGCGGGAAGCGTGGCATCCGGGCCGCTCTCGTAGGATGTCTCGCCCACATGTATCATGCCGCCAAGATATGTGCCTGTGGCTATGATGAGCTTCTTCACGTCATACCTTGCACCCAAGGAAGTGATGATACCCGTTACCCTGTGCCCCTCTGTTATGACCTCTGCTACCTCAGCCTGATGGATATACAGATTTTCAGTTTCCTCGCATACCCGCTTCATATATTCGTGATAGCGCACTCGGTCTGCCTGTACTCTCAGCGAATGTACAGCAGGGCCTTTGCCGCGGTTGAGCATCCTGCTCTGTATGAATGTAGCATCCGCAGCCTTGCCCATCTCACCGCCCAGCGCATCTATCTCACGCACCAGATGTCCCTTTGCAGTACCTCCGATGGAAGGGTTGCAGGGCATATTTGCGATGGAATCCAGCGATATCGTGAACAGTGCCGTGCGCACTCCAAGCCTTGCAGCCGCCAGCGCTGCCTCAACTCCCGCATGACCTGCGCCGACAACAGCCACATCATAGCTGTCCATATAGTATGACATAATTACACCTCATGATAGTCATGAATAATGTTCCACGTGGAACATTATTCATGACTATCATGAGGTGTAATTATGTCATACTATATGGACAGCTATGATGTGGCTGT
>JAFPPJ010000454.1 GCA_017410745.1 Oscillospiraceae bacterium | reverse complement strand
TTATCGAATATAACATTCTATGGAAAACGTCATTCACAGCTAACTCCGATATATGAGAATGAACATATACCCGATATCCGAACGAGAGTGCAATCTTTATTGGTTCTATCCAACTCAATGTATTCAAATTAAAATACACTGCATCATTTTCTGCTTTAAGATGTTTGAGTAGCCTATAATTATCAATCAGATTACCAAATGCGGAATGGTTTTTCCTTGTAACGTAATATATTTTACCGTTTTGTCTCTGTATTATTTTTTCATATAAGCAACTAGCACCTTCGATCACATAATCAAATATGGTGCCATTTGGCATAAATCCATTCATCTCCGTTAGGAATGTTTCGATGCCTCCCATATTTACGCCGGACATACCATATACAAGTATTCTCATTATTTGTAATTCTTCTCTTGTTCAAAGCAAATACTATCCGTTTTTCGTATCTACGAACCTGATTAAGACCCAGCAGATGCACATATGAACAACTCAAGTACATTCAGCCAACATCACCGGAAACACCTGTGAATAATCTCAATAATCCGATCCTGCTCTTCCTCCGTCATCTTTATATCGCTCGGCAGACACAGGCCACGCTCGAATATATCCATACCCACATCAACAGCCGAGCCGGGAATATATGCATTTGTCATAGCCCTGCCGTTGCCCTGAGCTGTGATAAACGGATTGCTGCGGTATATGGGTTGCATATGCATGGGCTTCCAGATAGGTCTGCCCTCTGCATTGTACTTTGCAAGTGTCTCCAGTATCTCCGTAGGACAGGATTTTCCGCTCTCATGGATATACAGCGCTTCCCTCTCACCACGTACCTGCCTGCACATAGCATCGCTGTCTATGATCATGCAGGAAAGCCAGAAGTTAGGTTCACTGTTTGCTGCATCATAGGGATTCATGGATACAGGAAGCCCCTTGAAGCCTTCCTTGTAGCGTTCGTATATTTCCTTTTTCCGGGCAATATGCTCGTTAAGATAGGGCATTTGCCCACGGACAACACCTGCAATGATATTGCTTATGCGATAGTTATAGCCTATCTCCTCATGCTGATACCAAGGAGCTGCCTCACGGCTCTGGGTAGACCACTTGCGTACCTTGTCCGCATCTTCCCTGCTGTCTGTAAGGAACATACCGCCGGAAGATCCGGTTATGATCTTGTTGCCGTTGAAGCTGACAGCGCTGTAATCCCCGAACACGCCTGTCTGTCTGCCCTTGTAGGTGGCTCCCAGGCTCTCCGCCGCATCCTCTACGATAAGTGCACCGTGCCTGTCGCACACAGCCCTTATCTCGTCTATCTTTGCGGGAGTGCCGTAGAGATGCACAAGTATGACCAGCTTTACATCGGGATATATCTCGAACGCCTTCTCCAGCGCCACCGGATCCATATTCCAGGTGTCACGCTCCGTGTCGATAAATACAGCCTCTCCGTCTTCATACGCCACACCATTTATGGTAGCATCGAATGTCATATCGGCACAGAACACCTTATGACCTCTGAGTGTGCCTTCATTTGGCTTTGGCTGACCATAGAGCCTTTCACCTGCCAGCTTTATTGCAAGATGAAGTGCTGCTGTGCCGCAGGAAAGGCCGACTGCATACTTGCAGCCGATATGTTCTGCCACCAGTTTTTCACATTCGTTGACATTCTCACCGGCAGTTGTTATCCAGTTCTTGTCGAATGCATCCTGCACCCATCTGAGCTCATCGCCGTGCATGGTGGGTGATGCCAGCCAAATCTTATGTTCAAAGGGTCTTATATCC
>JAFPPJ010000453.1 GCA_017410745.1 Oscillospiraceae bacterium | reverse complement strand
TAGAACATACCGTACATAGCCGTCACATTGGAGGTGTCAAAGCCGGACAGATCAAGAGATGTGAGACTGCTGCAGGACATGAACATACCGCGCATATCCGTCACACTGCTCGTATCAAGGTATTCAAGTCCCTCTATGCTTTCAAGTGATGAAAAGCCATCGAATGCCCCATGAAGCGATGTTCCCGCCGTAGTGTCCCGAGCAATAACGACCTTCTTTACATCTGCCGCATCTATCCCTGCCAATGCCGCAAAAGAACCATAGTCCGTATCGGGCAGCTGACCGAACAGAGTGAGCGTACCGTCCTCGAAGTTATACCAGCTGCCCTGCTCCTGCTTCGTCACATCGTCAACGGACAGGCCGAGGGTGACATCATCATCGAGGAGACCCGAAATGTCGATATCGACCTCGTTGGCATAGACAGGCGTAAGCGTGCCGGACAGGATCGTGACTGCCGCAATGAACGCCAGTACTCGCCGTGGTGTTTGCATATATATTCCTCCCTTTCGCCGCAGGCAGAGCCTATGATCCAGGCCTGCCCCGAACTTCTATATGAATTATAGCATAGTCTGATACATATTTCAATAGTTTTGTGTTCATTTTATGAATGATTTTCATAAAATTTCACAGACGCCCTCTGCCGTGAAATAAAAAGATTGGGAATAGCTATTGCTTTTTTCCGCCTGTTAGTGTATAATAGGATTATCACACGAAAGTTAGGAGCGTCACTATGGATGCGTTAGAATGTATAAAGACCCGCCGCACGGTGCGCAAATTCAAGGATGAAGCCATCCCGCAGGAGACACTGAGGGAGCTCATATCCGCTGCCTCCTTCTCCCCCGCATGGAAGAATACGCGTGTGGCTCGCTATACCGTCATCACCGACCGCGCAGCTATCGCACGCATAGCGGCACAGGGCGTGCTCGGCAATGCCCATAACGCCGGCATAATAAACGGAGCGCCCTGCCTGATAGTGCAGTCTGCGGTGAATAAGCTGGCAGGCTACGAAAAGGACGGCACACCCTCCACCGTGAAGGGCGACGGATACACCATGTATGACTGCGGCATATCCGCACAGTCGCTGAGCCTTGCGGCTCATGCGCTCGGTCTGGGCTCTGTCATTATGGGCATCATCGACTATGATACCATAGCAAGTATAATCGCACTTCCCGAGGATGAGACAGTCACCGCAGCCATCGCTGTGGGCTATCCTGAAAGCATACCCGCCTGCCCGCCCAAATACACGGTGGACGAAATGGCCCGCTTCATCTGAAGGGATGCTCGCGGATGGGCTATATATCGGAGCTGCGAAGATTCGTGGGGCATATGCCCCTTATCCATGCTGCCGCCAGCGTCATAGTGGAGCGCGGGGACGGCAGGATACTTATGCATCGCCGCACGGACAATGGCCTGTGGAACTATTCCGGCGGTGCGGTGGAATTATATGAGGATACCCGCGATGCCGCAAAGCGCGAGCTTTTCGAGGAGACGGGGCTGCGTGCGCTGTCGCTCGAGCTGTTCGGCGTATTCTCCGGGGAAAGGCTGCATTACACCTATCCCAACGGTGACGAGGTATCTACCATAGACATAGTATATATCTGCAGGGAATGGGAGGGCACACCCGTGTGTCAGCCCGAAGAGGTCTCGGAGATAGGATGGTTCTCCATAGACGAGCTGCCTCCCCTGTCCCCTCCGATAGTATACCCTATGGAGGAATACATAAAATCAAAGAAAAGGTGAATATAAATGCTGTTATTAGATGAGCTCCGTCTTGAACTTGAGGGATACCGCAAGGATATGACCGAGCTGTACAAGATACTCAATATCGACAAACTCAAGGCCGACATCGCCGAGCTCCAGGAGCAGTCCGCAGTTGACGGATTCTGGAACGATCTGGAAAGATCGCAGAAGGTGATGCAGACCATAAAGCGCAGTGAGGCGACTATCGCACAGTACGACCAGCTCAATTCGCTGCTCGAGGACACCATAACCATGATAGAGCTCACCGCTGAGGAGAACGGCGAGGATGAGAGCGCCGCACTCGAGCTCAGGGGCGAAGCCGACAAGTTCAAGAACGAGCTTGAGACCATCAAGCTCTCCACCCTCCTCACGGGAGAATACGACGACAAGAATGCCATCATATCCTTCCATCCCGGTGCAGGCGGCACAGAGGCACAGGACTGGGCAGAGATGCTGTTCAGAATGTACAATATGTGGGCAGAGCGCCACGGCTTCAAGGTGACCACCCTTGACTATCTCGACGGCGATGAAGCGGGCATCAAGTCCGCATCCCTCCTCATAGAGGGCACGAACGCCTACGGCTTCCTCAAGAGCGAGACAGGCGTACACAGGCTCGTGCGCATATCCCCCTTCGATTCATCGGGAAGAAGGCAGACTTCCTTCGCATCCCTCGAGGTAATGCCCGAAATGGGAGAGGCAGACCTCAACATCGACATACGCCCCGAGGATCTCGAGATAGACTTCTACCGTGCATCGGGCGCAGGCGGACAGAAGGTCAACAAGACCTCCTCTGCCGTAAGACTTACACATAAGCCCACGGGCATCGTGGTATCCTGCCAGACACAGCGCAGCCAGTATCAGAACAAGGACTACGCCATGAAGATGCTGGTATCAAAGCTGGCTGAGATAAAGGAAAGAGAGCACCTCGAGAAGATCGAGGACATCAAGGGCGTCAAGAAGGAGATCGCATGGGGCGCACAGATACGCTCATATGTATTCATGCCCTATACCCTCGTCAAGGATCACCGCACCAACTTCGAGAACGGCAACATCGGTGCCGTGATGGACGGCGACCTCGACGGCTTCATCAACGCATATCTTACTGCACTCTCGCACGGCGAACTTAACTAAGCAGCCGGCAAAGCCGACTGTTGCCCGATATGCATGAGAGGGACTTTTGTACTATCCACGGAGCATTGGGTCAGCATCTGTCTGACCACTGACCACTAAAAAGGCGGGTGATATTATGGAGTATCAAAGACTGTTCGATACATTTCTCGATACAATGAGTGAAAAGGGCGCGATACCCTATGCGATACCGTATATCATCCGCCTTTGCGATAAGCTCAGGGTACGGAAGCTGATGATAAAGCGGTACGAATCCCGCCGTCACGAGATCGCCGGCAGGTCGGAGGATATAATGCTGTATGACAGCGGCAAGCCCTGCGGCGAGCCGAAGGAATACAGGCACTCCGCCATGACCGTCACCATCGCCAACTATTTCGCATATCCCGGCGAGGGAGAAGAGCCGTGGGATGAGACGGAGACAGAGCGCATCGACCGCCTCGTGGCTATGCTGTACATATTCAACAGCAGGGCAAAGATGCTCGATATGGTCATCCGCGCCGCATCCTATGACGATGACGGCTACTATACACTGAAATATTTCCTCGAATACCTCAACTTAAAGCTGGTGGAAGGGGATATACGAGGGAAGTACACCTTCGCATACATCAATCTCAAGCACTTCTCCATGGTAAATCAGCTCATAGGCAGACCCATGGGCACATTCGTGATGAAGCGCTACATCAACGAGGTCACTGCCATCGCGGGAGACACCGCCCTCGCTGCAAGGATAGGCGGCGACAACTTCGTCCTGATGATAGAGAACGGATGTGTGAATCCCGTAATGAACGCATTGTCGGGGCTCAATATCATATACGATGTGAACACCGGCGAAAAGATACAGATAAGTGCTACTGCGGGTATGTACCGCCTTACGGAGGACAGCACGGACAATGTGGACAGCATCATGGACAAGCTCACCGCTGCTTCACATGTTGCCCGCACATCAGGCAAATCAGACAATGTATATTTCAGCGAGAGCATATCCATCAGCAAGGAGCGTCTCGCACTGATACAGCAGCTCTTCCCCACAGCGCTCGAGAAAGAGGAATACCTCGTATACTATCAGCCGAAGGTATCGCTGAGGGACGGCACGCTGTACGGCGCAGAGGCACTGTGCCGCTGGTATCATGACGGCGATATCATACCGCCGCTCGACTTCATACCCGTGCTCGAGCACAGCATGGACATATGCAAGCTGGACTTCTATATGCTCGACCATGTATGCCGCGACATCCGCCGCTGGCTCAATGAAGGACGCAAGGTGGTGCGCGTATCCGTCAATCTCTCGCGCAAGCATATGATGGATATGGATCTGCTTACACGCATAATAGACATCGTTGACCGCAACGATGTCCCGCATCAGTACATCGAGATAGAGCTGACGGAGACCACTACCGACGTGGAATTCCGCGATCTCAAGCGCGTGGTCAGCGGGCTGCAGGCAGCGGGAATATACACCTCCGTGGATGATTTCGGCATAGGCTACTCCTCGCTCAATCTCATCAAGGAGATACCCTGGGATGTCATCAAGGTAGACCGCAGCTTCCTCCCCTCCGATATCGAAGATGAAGATTCGAGCCGCCGTGCCATCATGTTCAAGTACGTTGTAGCTATGGCGCATGAGATGGGGCTTGAATGCATCGCAGAGGGCGTGGAGACCGAACAGCAGGTGCAGGTGCTGCGTGACAACAGCTGCGAGCTTGCACAGGGCTTCTACTTTGACAAGCCGCTCCCAGTAAAGGACTTTGAACAGAAGCTGAAATAAACGGCTTAAAGCCCCGGGCATAAATGTCCGGGGCTATGCGTCTGCTCGGGAATAGACCTATCACCTATGTATAAGCGGATGTGCGGGACAATAAGAACATTTTATATGATCATCAGCCTGTTTGAGCAATTCTTTTTTATGCTCCATTATTCCGAGAGCATCTTCAAAGCGAAGACTTTTCAGGCTCCTGACCTCATCCGGTCTTACCACGCGAGGTGTCTGACCTGTATATTCTGCCAGGAAATACACGACTTCCTTGGTCACGCCGGGTCTTTCCGCAGGTTCATACTGTTCGCTCACCTTGAAGCCGGTAAACAGTTCAACTTCAAGGCCTGTCTCTTCCCTGATCTCACGAAGTGCCGTTTCTTCTTCTGTCTCGTCATTTTCCATATGTCCTTTAGGGAAGCTGTAACAGCCGCTTATCTCCTCTACAAGAAGATATTTTATCTCTTCATCCTCTATTGTATATACTATTGCTCCGCAAGATCTTTCAAGTATCATATCCATACCCCCATAAATCCCGGTATGGCCGTCTTTATACAGCCGTACCATTCTGCACGATGATCGCCCCCTATGGATCTTCTGTATGCCCTTGCCGTAATAGGGACTAACTATTCCCTCCTCGATATATCGGTCGGAAAATAGTATAATATCATTAAGACAGCGGCGCACCGTATTGGTGCGCCGTTCGTATCACTTCATGGAATCCTCAACAAGCTTCTCTGCTTCCTCGGGCGGCATCGGTCTGCCCCATATATACCCCTGTATGAAGTCACAGCCTATGCTGCGCAGGGTATCGAGCTGCTCGGGCTCTTCTACGCCCTCCGATATCACATCGAAGTTCATGATATGGCCGATGGATATTATCGCGGCTACATACTGCTTGGAGGAATCGGTGGTGTTCATCTTGTCGATGAAGGACTTATCGACCTTGAGCATATCCGCGGGGAATCTGTTGAGATAGCTCAGTGAGGAATAGCCCGTGCCGAAATCGTCTATGGCGATCTTTATGCCCATAGCCCTGATCTCGTTTATGCACTCGAGCGCCTTCTCAGCGGAGTCTATCATGATGGACTCGGTTATCTCGATCTCAAGCTGGTTCGCGGGTATGCCGGTGCTTGCGATTATATGCCTTACCTCGTCTGTAAAGTCGCTCTTCATCAGGTGGCGCACAGACACATTTATACTCAGTGTGGCATCCGTGCCTGTCTTCCTGATGAGCTCGCTGAAGAACTCCGCGGAACGGCGGAACACATAGCTGTCCACCTTGTCGATAAGGCCTGCCTTCTCCGCTACGGGTATGAACTCGCCCGGGGAGATATTGCTGCCGTTCTCATCCTTCATACGCGCAAGGGTCTCAAAGCCCCTGAGCTTGTGGGATATGTCGTACTGCGGCTGGAGTGCGAAGTATAGGGTGCCGTTATCAAGGGCGATCCTTATCATGCGCTCCATTTCAAGGCTGCGCCCCATCTTGACAAGCTCGGGGAAGAACCGCTGTATGCGGTTGCTGCTGCCCGTGCGCTTGACCTCATACATGGCTGCATTGGCGTAGGTGAGCAGCATATCCGTATTGTCGGAATCGGTGGGGAAGCGGGCATAGCCGAAGCTTGCATTGATGTAGAAGTCCACGTCTTCGACTACGATGCGATCCTCAAGCACCTTCTCATAGGCGGATATAGTCCTGCGGATATCCTCTTCGTTCTTGTATCCGCGTATGATGAGTGCGAACTCGTCGCCGTTCTGTCTGGTAAGTATATCCGATGTGCCCGTCTCGCCCGACTCGGCGATGGCTCTCCACCGTGAGGCCACATTTATGAGCACCTTGTTGCCCATATCATAGCCCATTGAGTTATTGATGCCCTTGAAATTGTTAAGGTCGATGGACACGACGGTGAAGTGCTTCTTTGCGCTGACAAAGGACTTCATCAGCTCCATACAGGCAAATCTGTTGGGCAGGCCCGTGAGCCTGTCGGTGATAGCCTGATCCCTCAGCCTTGTCTGGAAGCTGTCGATACGCTTGTTGTTGATATATATTATCACTATGGAGATTATAGTCAGTATATTCGTGAATATACCGGGCAGCGAGCTTAACCGCTGCCGTACGAATATGGCGGTGAACATCCCCGGGAACTGCAGCAAAAGCAGTATCAGCGATGTGATGAAGCCCATCTTCTTGTAGAACACCACTATCAGCAGTATGCCCAGATTGGATATTGCCGAAAGTATGCCCGTCATAGATACGACCGGTATCTCCGCTTGCCCTATGTCAAGCATCTCGCCGTTTGCCGCCCTGGCAAGGCTCGCCACAAGCAGGTTGCATATCACGCACATCGCCGTAAGTATTATAAAGCCGTATTTGGAGGACTTGCGAGTCATCGAAATATTTTCGAGCAGACGCTCATTGAGATTTCGCCTTTTACTCATTTGCCGTCCTCCTTTTCTAATATGAACATGATCGCATCAAGCGATAGTGACCTAATCATATTTTAGCATATTACACACAATAAGTCAATCGGTTTATTGCATATTTGTGAATATGGCTAATATATTGTAGCGAAATATGACAAATAAACCAAGTCGGCAAAGCCGACAGGCTGAGCCTGCACCCACCCGGTCGGCAAAGCCGGCAGGCTGAGCCTGCACCCACTCGGTCGGCAAAGCCGACCGTTATCTCGGGACGCATTTGCGGCAAACCTTTCGCACTATCCTCGGAACACAGAGGTAAGGAGTGTATGTTCGGTCATAGCATTATGCCTATTGAATGTACCATTGTTTGTGCACTTCTACAAAGTTTCATTTATATGG
>JAFPPJ010000452.1 GCA_017410745.1 Oscillospiraceae bacterium | reverse complement strand
TTCAGGATACATTCTATGCTTCCGCCTTTACCGAAAGCGATGCGCATTTAACTTGGGACTAAACAAGAAATATCACCATTCAAAAGATCTGAATAAATAGTTAAAAAAAATTTTGAAGTAAAAGCTCCCATACAACATTCCGAAGCACATAAGAAGGGGCTGAAACCCTTATATCATATAGGTTTCAGCCCCTTTGGCATTCATCAACTGTTAAAAACGGGATTTTAGCCGTACTGGACATTTATTTCGGCCTCCGCTTCATAAATCGTTCTATTATCAAACAGCTTTGAATCCTCAAACTGCTCTACGCACTTCTCGCGTAGTTTATCAGAACATTTAAATACAAGGGTGTTCGTTGTTATATTCCAAAGTTCCAAAGTATATATCTCATCGGAAGCTCCAACATATCCTGAAATCATATAGCGGTTATCATGATAGATAAACTCCATTTCAGGGTTATTATACAGCTCCGTAATGAACTCACTTATAGTTCTGCCTGTCATTTGTTTCGCCTCCTATAGTAGTCGAGATAGTCATTGATTTGTGAATCAGAAACACCTTTGAAATACTTCCTGTACTTCTGTATCTCATCTTGAATTATTCATTACTGATCTATCAGTAGTATTCCCTTATGGCGATCGTCCTGCCGCCGTGCCTTATCACACGGGGGACGCGCTTGGAGATGCCGCAGACGATCTCGTAGCCGATGGTGTCGGTGAGTGCGGCGATATCATCTGCCGTGATGCATTCGCTGCCGTCGGTGCCGATGAGGGTGACCTCGGTGCCTTCCTCAACGCCCGGTATATCCGTTACATCGCACATCAGCTGATCCATGCATATGCGTCCCGTGATAGGCGCGCGCCTGCCGTTTATCAGCACATATCCCTTGCCCGAAAGGCTGCGGGGGTAGCCGTCGGCATAGCCGATGGGCACGGTGGCGATGAGCGTGTCATGATCGGTGCGGTATGTCCTGCCGTAGCTGATGAACTTTCCTGCGGGGAGGGACTTCACATAGCTTACGGCTGCCTTGAGCTCCATTACGGGGGACAGCTTCACGGGAAGTGTGAGCGACCTGTCGGGAGTAAGACCGTAGAGCATGATGCCGAAGCGCACGAGGGAGCTGCGGCTGTCGTGGCGGTATGTGCCGCCTGCGGAGTTGAGACAGTGCGCATGGCGCAGGGGCATATGCGCGCGTATGCTGTCGGCTGCTGCAAAGAAAAGCTCCTTCTGATGCTCGGTGTATGCGATGTCGTCCTCATCATAGCTGTCAGCCGATGCAAAGTGGGTGAATATGCCGTCAAGCACGATGTTTGGCAGCTTTGCTGCCTCTGCGGCTGCGGCGGGCGCATCCTCCGCCTGCTCGCCTATCCTTCCCATGCCCGTATCCACCGCAAGATGCAGCTTCACGGTTACGCCCTTTTCCGATGCGGCGCGGCTCATATTACGGGCATAGCCGACAGATACCGCTGCCTGCAGTATGTCGTTGTCCGCAAGCTCGGATGCGTATTCATAGGGGGTGTAGCCGAGGACGAGTATCTCGCCCTTCACGCCGTTCTCCCTGAGGGTGAGTGCCTCCTTTACGTTTGAGACCGCAAAGAAGGATATTCCCCTGGACTCGAGAAATCGTGCTATGCTTATATCATCATGTCCATAGGCATTTGCCTTGACCACACAGCATATCTGTGTGCCGCGGGCAAGCTCCTCAAGTGAGGTGAGGTTGTCGCCGAGCTTGTCAAGGTCTATCTCTGCCCATGCACGTCTTAAATGCTCCATTGGGGGTATCTCCTTGTTTAGGGTATAGGGTTTAGGGTCTGGGGGCGTGCGGCGGCATCAGAAGTGCAGCTGTTCGCCCGAGAATATGTCCGTGTCTATGCGCCGCACGCGCACGCCGCAGCGTTCGGCATAGCGCACGGTGGATGCGGTGCCGCTCCTGCTGTCGCCAAGGACTGCTATCACCAGCGAGGAATTGTCCACCATATATGTGTTCCTGCGGTTCATGCAGCCGGGTTCATATCCCGGGCAGATGGTGACTATCCTCTCGGAATTGTCGAGTATCCTGCCGAAAAGCCATTTATCCTTGTCCTTGAAGCCGCTGCCGAAGCCCTCATAGGGCAGAACTGCGCACATATGCAGGTCGTAGCGGTTCATGAGCTCCATGACTATCTCGCCTGCCCACAGGTCGATGCCCTTCTGCATGCCTGTGATGAATGTGTCGTAGCCCTCGGCGCATGCCATCTCGACCTCGGTATAGAGCATGCTTTTGAGCATCTTCACCGCTGTGGAGCGTTCATCGCCGCCGCAGGGCAGCTTTTCGGGACGGTGGCCTGTGAAGCAGGCGGTCTTTTCCTTTTCAAAAGGCATATCACTTTCTCCATGTGGACGGCGAGAGGAGCAGGAGCATAGGATAAAGCTCAAGTCTTCCCGCTATCATGTCGAATATCAGTACGAGCTTTGAGGGAATGGAAAAGAAGCTGAAATTGGCTGAAGGCCCTACCTCGTGAAGTCCGGGGCCTATATTGTTGATGGTGGCTGCCACTGCGGTGAAGTTGGTCTCGAACTCGTGCCCGTCGATGGATACTATCAGCATCGACAGCGCGAACACCAGCACGAAGCATACCACATATACATTGACCGAGCGCACGACCTCATGTGAGACCTGGTTGCCGTCAACGGTGACCTTCTTTATCTGATTGGGATGCACCATCATCTCGAGCTCCTTCTTCATGCCCTTGATGAGGATGATCACTCTTGACACCTTCATGCCGCCGCCCGTGGAGCCTGCTGTTGCGCCTATGAACATGAGGGCGACGAGTATGGTCTTGGATATCTCCGGCCAC
>JAFPPJ010000451.1 GCA_017410745.1 Oscillospiraceae bacterium | reverse complement strand
TCATGCCCTGCCTTTGCGAAGTTGGATATCTCGTACTGCGCAAAGCCGTGCTCCTCGAAGAACGGAACTACCGCCTCATACTGGGATGCCGAGCGTTCATCGTCTATGCCGCTCAGAAGATCCTCACGCTTTGCCAGCGGAGTGTCCTCCTCGACTTTGAGCATATATGCGGATATGTGCTGTATCGGCAGAGATACCGCGGTGCGTGCGCTTGCAAGTGCGCTCTCCGTATCCGAGAAGGGGAGACCCAGCATAAGATCCACGGATATGTTGTCAAAGTACCGTGAAGCCGTGTTGACTGCGGCCATCGCCCTGTCCGCATCGTGTATCCTGCCGAGCATCTTCAGCTCCCTGTCGTCAAAGGACTGCACCCCGAAGGATATGCGGTTCACGCCTGCCGACCTGTATCCCGACAGGGTATAGGCATTGACAGTGTCCGGGTTTGCCTCGATGGTTATCTCCGCTCCCTCTGCTATGTCCGAGTGGGAGAGTATCCGCTCCACCTGAGCCGGAGAGAGCAGCGAGGGCGTGCCACCGCCGAAGTATACCGTGTCGAAGGACATCCCTGCGAGCAGTATATTGTGTATGACGGCACGGACATAGTCATCCGACATCGGCTCCGTGATGGAGAAGAAGTCACAGTATATGCATTTGCTGCGGCAGTAGGGTATATGTATGTACAGTCCCTTGCCCATGATAACGCTCCTATTCGTCGAATTTGAGCACAGCCATGAAAGCCTCCTGCGGCACTTCGACGGTGCCCAGCTGCCTCATGCGCTTCTTGCCTTCCTTCTGCTTTTCGAGCAGCTTCTTCTTACGGGTTATGTCACCGCCGTAGCACTTTGCGAGCACGTCCTTGCGCATAGCCTTGACCGTCTCGCGGGCGATGACCTTGCCGCCTATCGCTGCCTGTACGGGTACTTCAAAGAGCTGGCGGGGGATATTCTCCTTGAGCTTCTCGCATATCTTCCTTGCCCTGCCGTATGCCCTGTCCGCATTCACGATGAAGGACAGCGCATCGACTATCTCGCCGTTGAGCAGGATATCGAGCTTGACGAGCTTGCCCGGCTCATAGCCCGCAAATTCGTAGTCGAAGGAGGCATAGCCCCTCGTGCGGGATTTGAGCGCATCGAAGAAATCGTATATTATCTCATTGAGGGGGAGCACATAGTGTATCTCCACTCTCGTCTCATCGAGATAGTTCATGTTCTTGAAGGTGCCCCTGCGCTCCGTGCACAGATCCATGATATTTCCCACAAATTCCTTGGGGGAGAGTATGGTGGCATTGACCACGGGCTCCTTTGCCTCGGCAATGACGGAATTGTCGGGATAATTGGAGGGGTTGTCTATCATCACGGTCTCGCCGTTGGTGAGACGTATCTCGTATATAACGGAGGGAGCGGTGGTGATGAGGTCGAGATCGTATTCACGCTCGAGCCTTTCCTGTATGATCTCCATGTGCAGCAGACCCAGAAAGCCGCAGCGGAAGCCGAAGCCCAGCGCCGCAGAGGTCTCGGGCTCAAAGGAGAGGGATGCATCGTTGAGCTGCAGCTTTTCGAGCGCCTCTCTCAGGTCGGTATAATGTGCTCCGTCTGCGGGGTATATGCCCGAGAATACCATGGGGTTTACTTCCCTGTATCCGGGGAGAGCCTCATCGCACGGCCTGTCTGCAAGGGTCACTGTGTCGCCTACCTTGGTGTCTCCGATGGATTTGATGGAGGCGGTGATGTATCCTACCTCGCCTGCGGATATGCCGGAGGAGGGGACGAGCTCTACTGCGCCCATATATCCTGTCTCCACCACATCAAACTCAGCGCCCGTAGCCATGAGGTGTATGCGGTCGCCGGGGCGGACGGTGCCGTCCATGACCCTTGTATAGATGATAACGCCCTTGTACGGGTCGTATACGCTGTCGAATATGAGTGCCCTGAGCGGTGCATCCGGGTCGCCCTTGGGGGCGGGGATGTCACGCACTATCTGTTCGAGCACAGCACGCACGTTCTCGCCTGTCTTGGCGGATATGCGGGGGGCATCCTCTGCGGGTATGCCTATGACGCTCTCTATCTCCGCACATACCCTGTCGGGGTCTGCGGAGGGCAGGTCTATCTTGTTTATGACCGGGGCTATCTCAAGGTCGTGCTCTATCGCAAGATAGGTGTTGGCGAGGGTCTGAGCCTCTATTCCCTGTGATGCGTCCACTACGAGAACTGCGCCCTCACAGGCAGCAAGGGAGCGGGATACCTCATAGTTGAAGTCAACGTGGCCCGGAGTGTCTATGAGATTGAGCACATAGGTATTGCCGTCCTCGGCGGTATAATTGAGACGCACGGCGCGCGCCTTTATGGTGATGCCCCTCTCGCGCTCTATGTCCATATTGTCGAGCAGCTGCTCCTCCATGTCACGCTTTGCCACGGTGGAGGTGAGCTCGAGTATACGGTCGGCAAGGGTGGATTTGCCGTGGTCGATATGTGCGATTATGCAGAAATTCCTGATATTATCCATTCAGACTGTCCTTTTAGGTGTTATGGTCGCTCACATGGAACTGCTTGAGATTGCCTATCTTGTGGCTCCTCTCCTCGAGCACTGCCTCTACCTCCGTCACATCAAGACCCTGATTTGCGCAGAGCACCATGACATGATAGAAAAGGTCGGCTATCTCGTTCTTGAGTTCATCGTTGTCCTGATTCTTAGCGGCAATGACCATCTCGGTGCATTCCTCGCCGCACTTCTTGCATATCTTGTCTACGCCCTGCTCGAAAAGGTAGCAGGTGTAGGAACCCTCCTGGGGGTTCTCTCTTCTGTCGGTCACTACATTATAAAGATCCTTGAGTACGCTCATAATATACCTCTCATTCTGTGGGGAATATCCCGAATGCGGACGGGTCTGTCTCCATCTCGCGCAGTTTCTGCATTGCTTCTTCTTCGCTCCTGCAGCCCTTCAGCTGGTCAGCCATCGTCATCATCATGCTCTTGAGCTGCTCTCTTTCCTCATCGCTCATATTGTTCACCATATCGGTGAACATCTTCATCTGTTCTTCAAGTCCGCCCATGATCATCCTCCGTAAACTTCAGTTTCATAGTATCCGGGTCTATCTCGCGGTAATAGCACCCGTGACGGTATTCACCGTTTTCCTTTGTATGGCATATCCCGCCCTTGTCGGGGGATGCGATGAACACGAGGGAATTCTGCTCGCAGTTGACGAGCACCCTGTGCAGAGTATAGGTGTTCCCGGATGTGTCCCCCTTGTACCACAGCTCGTTGCGCGATGTGCTCCAGAGTATCACCTTGCGCCGCCTGATGCTCTCCTCGAGGGCGTATTTATTGATATACGCTATGAGTATCACATCGCGGGTGTCCCTGTCCTGCACCGCTACCGGTATGACACCGCTGTCTGCGGGCATATTGTCTATCTTGCCGAAGTCGAGCATCAGCTCGTCCGTCTCTTCTATATTCATCTCACTATAACTCCCTTGCTGCGGCAGTCTGCCTTGACCTGGCTCACCGTGAGCTCCCTGAAATGGAAAAGGCTTGCGGCAAGGGCTGCGGAGCAGTCGGTCTTCAGGAACGCATCCGCAAAGTCGCCGAGCCTGCCTGCACCGCCGCTGGCGATAACGGGGATGTTCACGGCATCCACCACAGCCTTGAGCATATCTATGTCAAAGCCGCCCTTGGTGCCGTCGGTGTCGATGGAGTTGAGGCATATCTCGCCTGCGCCGAGGGCTTCTGCCTTCTTCACCCAGTCGATGAGGTCTATGCCCATATCGACCCTGCCGCCGTTTATGTATACCGTCCATCTGCCGGGGGCAACGGCCTTTGCATCCACGCCGAGGCATATGCACTGTGAGCCGAATATATCAGCGCCGTCCTTGATGAGCTGCGGGTTCTTCACCGCCTGTGAATTGACCGATACCTTGTCGGCGCCTGCACGCAGTATTGCACGCATATCATCGGTATCCTTTATGCCGCCGCCTACGCACAGCGGAACGAATACCTTCTTTGCGGTCTCGCGCACCACGTCGAGGAACACGCCTCTGCCCTCATATGATGCGGTGATGTCGTAGAATACTATCTCGTCTGCGCCCTGACGGTTGTACTCCTCAGCACATTCCACCGGGTCGCCTACTTCCTTTATACCCTGAAAATTGACGCCCTTGACGACCTTGCCGTCACGCACGTCAAGGCAGGGGATTATTCTTTTAGCAAGCATATGTCTCCTCCCTGTCAGTAAAAACATTCCATTCTATTTTACACCATTTCTTGTCGTATTGCAAGGGGTTTTGCCTATTTTTATGATATGATGCAGACATGGCGATACAAAGTCGATACTATATGTATATTTTGCAGATGCGCAAAATTCGGTCATATATTTTTCACGACACTGTTATCACGGTATACTATTAACTTTTTGCTGTGCCCGATGAAAGGTCGAAAAGTATCGTGATACTGCGGAAAATCATAGTTTAATGGACAAATCGCACATATTGGTATAGTGCATTTTGTATAAAATCACAGTATATTGCTATTTTTGTTGGTCACTATTCAAAATTTGCGTTTTTGACCTGAATGTCAAAATATTATTATTCAAAATTTGCGTAAACCGAATATGATTTTCCCGATTTTTGC
>JAFPPJ010000450.1 GCA_017410745.1 Oscillospiraceae bacterium | reverse complement strand
TCGCCTATCTCGTCAAAGAACAGCTCATTGAGCTGCTCCGCAAATATCTCTGCCATACAGCCCCACGACCGTATGATATCCTTCACCGAAGCGCCCTCGAGCAGCATACCTATCACCTGCCGCTGTCTCGGGTCAAGGGATATGCCCTGTGCAGGAACAGGCACTTCCACGGGTATATCTGCCGGTATTTCCGGAGCTGGCTCCGGTGTATCGGGGATATCGGGTATGTCTGGTGCGGTGTCCGATATGTCCTCCGTCCGTTCCTCCTCCGTCAGCAGGCTGTTCTGAGTATGCAGCGCATCACGGCGTATCCTGTCAAGGTCGTCAAAGCGTATCTTTACCTTCTTCGCCTCTGCTGCGCGCTTCTCTTCCCTGTCTGCGGCGATGGCAGCCTCGATGTACGGTGCTGCCCACTTGTTTTCGGGGCGTTCCTTCAGCGGGCTGCCCGCCCCGAGATATATGCGCAGCTGCCGCTCGGTCTCCTGCATGAGCCCGTCTATGAGCTTCTTGTCGAACGAGGGGCAGTCCTTTACGCTCCATTTACCGCCCTTCAGTCTGTATGTGCAGCCGCTGCAAAGCTCGTATACCCTGTCTTCCTTGCTGTACTGCACATAGCAGACGGCATTGTGCAGGGGCGTCCATGATGTGAAGTGCGCCTTCCCGAAGCAAAGGGACAGCAGCTTTTTGCCGTCCTTGCTGTACTCTGCGGCATTTCGCCACACCGCCGCAAACAGATGCCTGCATTCATCGGGATGATCTATCACCGCCGGAGATGACGCCGTTTTGCCGCAGAAAGCGAGCAGCGCATCGAATATCTCGCTGTCGGTGTGCGTCTTGTGCTCCTTTAGCACGATATACGCCATGTCACGGTCAAGCTTTGCCTTGTCCGCATATCTGCGTGCTATGTCGGGGGAGACCCCGTTTATCACCGCAAGATCGAGCATCCATCGGTGAAGATATGCCCTTATGCTCTCTTCACCGATGCCGCTGTCGATATACCCGCGTTCAAATTCTGCGAGCTTCTCAAGGCTGTCCTCTGCGGATGACGCACCTATCCCGCTGAGCAGCTCGTATATATAGATATAGGCAAAGGATGTGCTCGTTTCCTTGAATATGCCCTTGCGCACAGCGGTGCGCCATGTGAAATAGCCACGCAGCTGCTCGGTGGTAAGGTCGTGATATGTGGGGAAATACCGCTGAAATCTGCCGTTCCACACATAGTCGTCCTCGAAGTCCTCCATGAACTTGCCCTGTATATAGAAATTCCTGCAGGAGTGCGCAAATGAGTTGAAGCCGTATTCGTAAAGCCGCCGCATCTCCCGTATCTTTTCGGGCAGAGCCCTGCGCCCATCTGCGCCGTCTTCTGCGCTCCTGCCCGAGATGGGCACATCCGTGCGCACGGGCAGCGGCGTGTCCCTGTATCCCGTCTTATTTGCGGGAAGCTCGCTCCCGAGGAATATCATGCATCCGTTCTGTCCGCCGTAGATATACGCCCTGTCTATGAGGCGAAAGGCCATCTTAGGGTCGGTGCTGCTGTCTATCCGCAGGGCTGTCCATTCGTCGCCCTTCATATGGGAAGGCGAGCATATATGCGGGTCTGATGCGGATGAGAGCAGCCTGCTCCCGCAGCGTATCTCGCACATCTGCGCATCCTCGGTGCGCAGGAGCAGCGCGATCCATTTGCCGGTGGAGGGATGCACGAGGACGGAGAAGTCGGGCTGCTCCGCCCATCGGTGCTCCTCCGTTATATGGTATTTATCGCGGGCATAGGCCGCGATCTCTCCAAGCTCCATTCATCCGCCCCCTTTCACATCGGTCAAATATGATTATATCACATAGGCGAGGATTTTACAAGCACGGGCAGTGCCCGCAGCCAATTCGTTGATGTTTGCCTGCGATACCTCATGTTTGCGGCTCGGTCACTTTCATTTGCCTATGAATATTTTACACTAAGCAAGCCCGCTGCCAATTCGTTTATGTTTGCCTTCAAACAGGTCTCATTTGCGGCTCGGTCACTTTTATTTTTCCTCCGCCATTTCGTTGATTTTTGCTGCTAAACTCTCTCAAAAATGAAACTGTTACTTACAATCAGGCTGTATGCCCGCCGACAGGCAAAAGGCGGATTATCGGCTCATTATCAATTATACCTCATTCTTATATATATGTCAACATGAATTACCCATTCATATAAAACTTTGTATATGTATACAAATAATGGTACATTCAACAGTCACATTTGCAAAACCGTGCAGCGCTCCATTTCAAACGTACAGCGGGCAGCTCCGGGCTTGCCCGCCGGCATGAAATATTATAAATAGATTAGAAAACGCTAAAATGCTTGAAATCATCGGTTTCCTATGATACAATACAAACAGCAACAGAGAAACAGGCATAGCAGCCTGTACGAAAAGGAGTGATCTTATGCTGATGATACTTTGGATCATAGTGCTCATCGTGGCAGCGGTAGCAGAGGCAGTTACAACAGCTCTTGTATCCGTCTGGTTCTGCGTCGGAGCGCTTGCGGCAGCTGCGGCTGCAGCTCTTGGAGCACCGCTCATAGTGCAGCTTCTGGTGTTCGTGACTGTGTCTATCGTGGCGCTGGTAGTGACCAAGCCCATCATACGCAAGCTTATGCCTAATTCCTCATACATCTTCACCAACGGTGAGAATGATATAGGCAGGCTGGGCTACGTCGTAGAGGAAATAGACGCTGCCAAGGGCACAGGCAGAGTCAAGCTCGGAGATGTTGACTGGGGCGCACGTTCTGCGGACGGCAGCATAATACAGGTCGGCACCACGGTGGTCATCACCGGCAAGGGTTCGGCTACACTGACAGTACAGCCCAGCGAAAGGTAAACTTGATACAGCAGGCTGTGACGTCTTTATGACAGAGAGGAGTTATTATGGAATATTTACCTATCATACTTATCATCGTGCTTATTATACTGTTCATATCGGGAATCAAGATCGTGCCTCAGGCTCAGGTCTATGTAGTCGAGAGATTCGGCGCATTCAGAGGTGCGCTGCATACCGGCCCTCACTATGTGATACCCCTTATCGACAAGGTGGTAAAGAAGGTCTCCATAAAGGAGCAGGTCGTTGACTTCAAGCCCCAGCCCGTTATCACCAAGGATAATGTTACCATGCAGATAGACACGGTAGTATTCTTCGCAGTAACGGATGCAAAGCTCTATACCTACGGCATCGAGCGTCCCCTGTCTGCAATAGAGAACCTTACCGCTACCACACTCCGTAACATCATCGGTGAGCTCGAGCTCGACTCCACGCTCACATCCCGTGATGTGATCAACTCCAAGATAACCGCGCTCCTCGACAGTGCCACCGATGCATGGGGCATCAAGGTGAACCGCGTTGAGCTCAAGAACATCCTTCCTCCCCGTGAGATCCAGGATGCCATGGAAAAGCAGATGAAGGCAGAGCGTGAGAGACGTGAAAAGATCCTTCAGGCAGAGGGTGAAAAGAAGTCTCAGGTGCTCGTAGCAGAAGGTGAAAAGGAGTCCAAGATACTCCGTGCAGAGGCTGAGAAGCAGGCTGCCATCCTCAAGGCTGAGGCTGAAAAGCAGGCTATGATCCTCCGCGCAGACGCTGTAAGACAGCAGAAGATACTTGAAGCAGAGGGTGAAGCTGAGTCCATCCGCAACGTACAGCAGGCTCTCGCAGACACCATCGTACAGCTCAACAACGCTAATCCTTCACAGAATGTCATTGCCATCAAGTCCCTCGAGGCATTTGCAAAGGCTGCCGACGGCAAGGCTACAAAGATAATCATCCCCTCCGAGATACAGTCTCTCGCAGGCATGGCTTCAAGCCTCAAGGAAGTAGTCACTGACAGCAACATCGACTATGGCAAGCAGACATACACCGATACAACATACACCGGTTAATACGAATACCTTCCTACATACAGCGAAGACCCCGTCTCGAAAGAGGCGGGGCCTTTGCGTTATTGGGATGATTTCATGCTATAGATGCACTCGATATACTCGACATGCTCCATATAACCCCCAATGCTCCGAGGATAGTATAGCAGTCGTACCTGTCGGCTTTGGCAACAGGTTTAATCTGATTCTAATGTAAATAATATTGACAAAGTGATGTTGATGTGATATCATTTTAATATC
>JAFPPJ010000449.1 GCA_017410745.1 Oscillospiraceae bacterium | reverse complement strand
GTCATAGACGGCAGAAAGGTGGCTGTATTCGGCAGATCCATGCTCAACGCCATATCTGCGGCAACGGAGCTTGGCTATCTTGATGCCCCCGAGGATCTCTTCATCGACGTGGAGATGATGAACAAGTACCCTCCCGAAAAGGTAGTCCTCATCACAACGGGCAGCCAGGGCGAGCCTATGTCCGCACTCACGAGGATGGCTATGGGCGAGCACCGCAGCGTGTCCATCACGCCGCAGGACTATATCATAATCAGTGCCACTCCCATACCCGGCAATGAGAAGTACGTCACAAGAGTAGTGAACGAGCTCCTTCGCTCCGGCGCAGAGGTCATATACGAGAGCATGTACGATGTGCATGTATCGGGCCATGCGTGTCAGGAGGAGATAAAGCTCATCATGGCGCTCACCCGTCCGAGATTTTTCATACCCGTACACGGTGAATACAAGCATCTGAAGAAGAACGCATCCATCGCATATTCTATGGGCATACCCTCCGACAGGGTGACGATAGCATCCATAGGCGATGTGATCGAGACAGACGGTGTGAATATGAAGATCACAGGCAAGGTTCAGGCGGGCAAGGTGCTCGTTGACGGCCTTGGCGTAGGCGATGTTGGCTCGGTGGTGCTGCGTGACAGAAAGCATCTGGCAGAGGACGGACTTATCATCGTAGTGGCTGTGGTGGACAGCATATCGAGGACGCTCGTATCGGGCCCTGACATCGTATCCCGCGGCTTTGTGTATGTGCGCGAGAACGAGGAGATGATAAGCGAGGCGCGCGAGCTCATGAAGAAGTCGCTCAGCCGTCTGCTGCTCAGCTCGAACCGTGACTGGAACATGATAAAGAACGGCATGAGGGACGACCTCAGCGAGTTCATATACAGGAAGACGGGACGAAATCCCATGATACTTCCCATCATTGAGGAAGTCACATAAGATCGTACAGACATCTGAATAAATCTGTCGTCGGAGGTGATCGTATTGACCGGCAAAGGCTGGCGTCTGTTCAAGCTGATATCTATGCTGCTGGTGCTGTCGGCACTCGGCTGCGCATATGTGCTCTCTTCATATGACAGCACGAAGTGCTGGATAATGCTGATCATAGTATCGCTTGTGAGCATATCATACCTTTTGCTGTTCAGGCAGTCTGAGAAGAATCTGCACAGCTTCCTGTCGGAGATGGAGGCTCAGCTCGACCTGACCATAAGCGACTCTCTTGAGAAATTCCCCGCACCTGCGCTCATCATAGATGAGGCGGGCACGATAATCTGGTTCAACAAGGCATTTTCCGAGAAGATACATCCGGAGGATTCCTACGGCCAGAACATAAAGAAGCTCATCGACATAGACCTTGACGAGCTGCTCGCAAATGCGGACAAGGCCACGGAATTTGATTCGGGCAATTACAGGATCATAGCCGCAAGCGCCGAGAGAGACGACAACGACGACGGCATAAGCACCCGCCTCACTATGCTGTATTTCCAGGATATATCGGAGATGCTCGATGTGAAGCGCCGCTATATAGATGAGCGCGTGTACGTCACTATGATAATGATAGACAACCTTGATGAGATGCTCTCAAACAGCAAGGACTCCGACAAGGGTCATATCACCATGCAGATAGACAAGCTCATCGAGGACTTCATCGACGACCACGGCGGCGTAGTCCGCAAGAACGCGACGGACAGATATTTCGCGATGCTCGCCGACGCTGAGATACGTCATCTTGAGGAGGAGCAGTTCCATTCGATACTTGACCGTGCTCATGAGATCATGATATCCGAGCATTACCCCGTGACCCTTTCCATAGGCATAGGCAAGGGCGGCAGCACCATCGCCGAGAGCGAGGAGCTTGCAAGGGAAGCTCTTGATATGACCCAGGGCAGAGGCGGCGACCAGGTAGCCATCAAGGAGGGTGCGGACTTCAAGTTCTACGGAGGAAGCACTCAGGGTACAAACAAGTCCACCAAGGTAAAGACCAGGATATTCACCACCTCTCTGATAAATCTCATCCAGAGCAGCGATCATGTGCTCGTAATGGGACACAAGAGGGGAGACCTGGATGCGGTAGGCTCGGCTGCAGGCCTTGCGGGTGCGATACGCGCCCTGGGCTTCAATGCCTATGTCTACTCCAATCTCAGCGACACCAATGCGATGCCGCTCATAAACAGGCTGCGCGACAACCTTGACGACGATATAGACCTGTTCGTCAGCGAGGATACTGCACTGCGCACCATGACGGAGAATACTCTCCTCATCATAGTCGATACCAACGAGATAAGCCAGATAGACAGCAGCACGATATACGAGAAGGCATCGTCCTTCGGCGAGAAGACGCACAGGATAGTGTATATAGACCACCACAGGCAGTCGGCGGGCACGAGCATATCCAATGCGGTGATATCCCTGCATGAGCCGTTCGCATCCTCCGCTGCGGAGATGGTCACCGAGGTAGTGCAGTACTTCCCGCTCTCCGAACCGATACAGAGCTATTATGCGGATGCACTGCTCTCCGGCGTTATGCTCGATACCAAGAACTTTGTCACAAAGACAGGCGTGCGCACCTATGAGGCTGCGGCATACCTGAGAAAGATAGGTGCAGACCCCGTAGCGGTAAAGCTTCTGTTCAGGAGCAGCTTCGATATGGAGGTGCTGCGCTCAAAGCTCATCACCACGTCTGTCGTGCACAAGAAGTGCGCGGTGGCTGTTGCGGATGAGATACAGCCCGACGTAATGATCGCCGCATCGCAGGCAGCCGATGAGATGCTCAATATCAACGGTGTCGATGCAAGCTTCGTGGTATATCCCACTTCCACGGGATCGAACATATCCGCCCGTTCCTACGGTGCGATGAACGTGCAGGTAATAATGGAGGGGCTCAAGCAGAGAGACCAGATGGTGTCGGGCGGCGGCCATGCCACTATGGCGGCAGCACAGCTCAGGGAATATACGGTAGAGGCGGCAAAGCAGCTGCTTCTTGAAGAAATAGACAGCTATGTACTCAAGTCCACAGCGACAGTCGCAGGATAAGTATAAGGATAATGGAGGATATTATGAAGGTAATTTTCACACAGGATGTAAAGGGCTCCGGCAAGAAGGGCGAGGTAAAGGAAGTATCCGACGGATATGCACGCAATTTCCTCATCGGCAAGGGTCTTGCAGTTGAGGCTAATGCTAAGAATATGTCCGAGCTCGCAGGAAAAAAGTCTTCCGAGCAGCACAAGGCAGATGTAGCTAAGCAGGAGGCGATAGATGCCGCTGCCAAGCTCAAGGGCAAGACCGTTGAGATAAAGGCAAAGGCAGGCCAGGGCGGCAAGCTCTTCGGCGCAGTCACCGCAGGTCATGTTGCAGATGCGATACTGTCCCAGCTCGGCATAAAGACAGACAAGAAGAAGGTCGCACTCGCATCGGAGATAAAGGCATTCGGCACATACAGTGCGGAGATAAGGCTCCATCCCGGCGTGACAGAGACCGTTAATGTCAAAGTGGTAGAAGAATAATGCCTGAATTTGACGATATAGCGGCGCTTGAAATGCCGCACAGCGTTGAGGCGGAGCAGACCGTACTCGGCGCTCTGCTGCTCGACCCATCCGTATTCCCGGATGTGCTCGAGCGCCTCAAGCCCGACAGCTTCTATGTTGCTAAGCACAAGCAGCTTTTCTCGATCATGCTCACACTGTTCGGCAAGGGCGAGGGAGCTGACCTTATCACCGTGCTCAATGAGGCGGTGAATACGGGCATATTTGACGATCCCGCCGTGGGCAAGACCTATCTTGCCCAGATAATGCAGGATGTGCCCACCCTCTCTAATATCGACAGCTACTGCAAGATAATCGAGGAGAAGTATTATCTGCGCAGTCTTGCTGCCGCTGCAAGGGAGATAATGTCAAACTGCATGGAAAGCTCAGAGCCTGCATCCGTCATACTCGACAATGCAGAGCAGATGATATACGATATCCGCCGCGGCAAGGAGATAAACGGCCTTGTCAGGATAGATGAGGTGCTTGTGGGTACATACAGGCATCTTGCAGAGATATCGGGCGACGACAGGGAGAAATACATCGGCGCGCGTTCGGGCTTTGCAGACCTTGACCGCGTTATAAGCGGCCTCAACAAGTCCGACCTTATCGTGCTCGCAGCACGTCCCGGTATGGGAAAGACCTCATTCGCGCTCAATCTTGCGGTGAATGTGTGCCGCAGGGATGTGACGAAGGATGTTGTCATATTCTCACTGGAAATGTCAAAGGAGCAGCTTGCCACGAGGATACTCTCCGCAGAGAGCCTCGTGTCGTCATCTTCCCTTATAAAGGGCGAGATAGAAGCCTCCGACTGGAACAGGCTCGCTGACGGCACAAAGCGCCTGAGTGAAATGAATATGTACCTTGACGATACGTCGGGCATAAATGTGGTGCAGATGAAGGCAAAGCTCAGGAGACTTAGCAATGTTGGTCTTGTGATAATAGACTATCTGCAGCTCATGAATTCCACAAGGCGAATAGACAACAGAGTAAACGAGATCTCGGATATCACACGTCAGATAAAGCTCATGGCAAAGGAGCTCAATATTCCGGTGATACTCCTTTCACAGCTTTCCCGTGCGGTGGAATCGAGAACGGACAAGCACCCCATGCTCTCAGACCTGCGTGAATCGGGTTCTATCGAGCAGGATGCGGATATCGTGCTTTTCCTGTACAGGGAGGGCTACTACAATCCCACCACAGAGGATATCAACCTCGCCGAATGTGTGGTCGCAAAGAACCGACACGGCGAGACAGGCACTGTCAATCTCAGGTGGAACGGTCAGTACACGCTGTTCCTTGCCGAGGACAGGCATGTATCAGAGGGCGCATGATGATCGGACGGGTATATGACACCATAACCGCACACAAACTCATATCCGAGGGCGACCATGTTACGGTGGCACTGTCGGGGGGAGCGGACAGCGTATTCCTGCTGACGGTGCTCGGCGAGCTCAGAGAGCGCATAGGCTTCGGGATGTCCGCATTCCATGTCAATCACTGCATACGCGGTGAGGAGAGCGACCGTGACGAGAGCTTCTGCCGTGATATGTGCATGAAAGCGGGGATACCCTTCTCATCGGTGCGCGTGGATGTGCCCGCATATGTCCGCGAGACGGGTATGTCCTGCGAGGAGGCAGCGAGAAAGCTGCGCTACGATGCACTTGAGCTGGCGGCTGGCGGCGGGCTCATCGCCACCGCACACAATATGTGCGACAATGC
>JAFPPJ010000448.1 GCA_017410745.1 Oscillospiraceae bacterium | reverse complement strand
GTCGGGGCGCACCGCTATGCGGGATATATACGCATCCTCTCCGTCAAAGTCGCCGAACACATATCCGCATACGCCGCCGTCATCATATACCAGCGCCGTGCCGAGCGCATTGTCTGCCTCTGCAGCCGCACTCTCCTCGCTCCACGGATCCGTGAAGCACAGTTTCTCTATCTCATGCACCGACGCACTGTCGCTGCGCTCAAATTTCCGTACCATCAGCTATCTCCGCCGCAAGTGCGTGCAGATCGGCAAGGGATGACAGACTTCCGCATCTGCCGCGGAACGACGCCGCTCCCTTCATGCCCCTGATATAGAATGCACACTGCCGCCTTGCCTCTGCCATTGCGAGCCGCTCCCCCTTGAAGCCCACTGCCATCTCGGTCTGCCTGAGCATCTCCGAGAGCCGCTCCTGCACGGTGGGGGGCGGGAGTATCTCTCCCGTTTCAAGGTAGTGCTTCACACGCTCAAATATCCACGGGTCGCCGTAGCTCCCCCTGCCTATCATCACAAGGTCGCAGCCCGTTATGTCATACATCGCCTTTGCCTGCTCGGGGGTCGTGATATCGCCGTTGCCTATGACGGGTATGCCCACACGCTCCTTTACGCGCCGTATCACATCAAGGTCAGCACTGCCGTGATACATCTGTGTGCGTGTCCTCCCGTGCACGGTCACGGCTGCCGCACCCGAATCCTCACAGGCATGAGCCATCTCGGGAGCATTGATGCTGTCCGCATCCCATCCCGCCCGTATCTTCACGGTCACGGGGAGCTCCACTGCCTTCACCACCGCCGACACTATCTCCGCCGCACGGGGTATATCCTTCATCAGTGCGCATCCGCTGCCGTTGCCTGCCACCTTGGGCACGGGGCAGCCCATATTTATGTCGATTATATCCGGGCCGAAGTCCGCGAGCCTTTTCGCCGCCTCCGCACAGAACCGAGGATCATCGCCGAACAGCTGCAGGGCGTAGGGATGCTCCCTGTCGTCTACCGTGCACAGCTCCTCCGTCTTGCGGTCGGAGTAGCACAGCCCCTTTGCGGATATCATCTCCGACACCGCATAGGCAGCACCGTGCTCACGGCATACTATGCGGTATGCCCTGTCTGCCACTCCCGCCATGGGAGCCAGTGCAGCGGTGCGCTCTATCGCCACATTGCCTATATATATCATCATAGCACGGTAAGATTGCGTGCGAGATGCGCCTTGAACTTCTCGCCGCCGGGCATGATTATGTACCGTCCGTCGGAGCGCACTATCTCTCCGTCCGGGGTCACGGCATAGTCAAGCACGCCCTTTGCCACCACTGTCTCCGCACCGTCGGGCTCACGCTTTATCAGCACCCTCTCTGCGGGGAGCAGGGGCTCTTCCCTGCCGTTCTTGTCCGCAAGATGCTCTGCCTTTATGATGTTGCCGTCTATGATAAGATCGCGCCTGCTTCTCCTGCCCGCACGCTCGCCTATCATATCATCCGGGGTCTTGCCGTTGAGGGATTCGCCGCCCCATATCACCGACATGAAATTGAGCCACCCGCCGAGCGCCTTTATCAGCCTGAACGGGAAGAAGAACACATCCGATATTTTGAACTTCTCCGGCTTTGCCGTGTGGTAGGGCTGCCTTATGTAGTAGAGATTGCCGTCACTGTCATCCTTGAGGGAGAGGAAGTCGTACTTCTCATCTGAGAGCAGCTCCGTCATCTCGCTGGTGTCCGTGTCGATATATGCGCCGGTGCGGTTGGATACCGCAGTCACGCCGCCGTGGTCGCCCCTTGCATTGCCGCAGGTGGAGAAATACAGCCTGCCCTTCACGCTGCGCGAGAAATAGGGCGCGGTCTCCTGTGAATCGCCGTCGGTATATTCGTTGTATATGGGCGAGGGCGGGTCAAAGAGCGCGATATGCCTCTCATCGGGGGTATGCCCCATGGAAGCCGCCAGCTTGCCGTCATAGTAGTCCACCCCGCCGAAGTACAGGGTGTTCGAGGATATGATCAGGCCCTCATCGTTCTCGGAGCGGTCAGCCCCGCGGTGATACAGACATGACGAGCCGTCAAGGGTCAGTGAGTATATCAGCCTGCCGTCATAGCCGCACAGTCCCTGCATATCCACATACACATCCGAGGAATCCTCGTATTCCTTCATCGTGCCCTGGAACTGTGCCCCGCGGCCTGTGGTCTTCCATTCGTTCCTGCGCCTGATGCTGTCTACGGTCTGACGGTACTTCGCCGACCTTTCGCAGGGTATCTCCGTCTTTTTGCCGCCCTCAAGACAGTATATGCGGCTCTCCGATGAATAAACTATCTTCATGTTATCTTTCCTATCTCGATATCCCTGTGATTGACCTTCGCCTTTGCGCCGTTCTTGGTCAGATAGTCGCATATCCTTTCGGCAAAGGTGACGCTGCGGTGCTTGCCGCCGGTGCAGCCGAATGCTATCACCAGAGAGGACTTGCCCTCACTGCGGTAAAGGGGCAGCAGGAAATCAAGCAGGTCCTGGAGCTTCTTCTCAAGCTCCACCGACTGTTCAAAGCTCATCACATAGTCCCTGACAGGCGCATCGAGCCCCGTGAGGCGCTTGAGCTCCTCCACATAGTAGGGATTGGGCAGGCATCTCACGTCGAATACGAGATCCGCATCCACGCAGCAGCCGTACTTGAAGCCGAAGGATACCACCTTGATCATCATCCTGTCGGACGGGTCCTCCAAAAACAGGTCGGATATCCTGTCGCGCAGCATGGACAGGCTCATTCCCGCCGTGTCGATATAGTAATCCGCCGACTCACGCATACGCGAGAGTATGTGCCTTTCCTCGGCAACAGCGGTAGACAGCGACAGCCCCCTGCTCTTCTCGAGCGGGTGCATGCGCCTTGTTTCCTTGTATCTGCTTATGAGCACATTGTCGGGGGCATCGAGGAAAAGTATGCGCACGATGAGCCCCGCAGACTTGAGATATTCGAGCCCGTCGTGGAGCTCACCGAATATATCGCCGTTATCATCCGCTGCGCTCCCGCGTATATCCGTGACCACAGCCACTCTCGACATCTGCCCCTTTGACTGCATGCATATATCCGCAAATTTCGGTATCAGCTGAGGCGGGATATTGTCTATGACATAAAAGCCCACATCTTCGAGCGCATT
>JAFPPJ010000032.1 GCA_017410745.1 Oscillospiraceae bacterium | reverse complement strand
TATTCGTTATTGTTTCCGCCTGTCCATTTGGGTACAACAGCGTGAATTATATATTTGCTTGGAAGATTGTATGCAGAAGTCGGTATCGCAGCTCCTTGAGGTATTGGAGCAAGTTTGTCACAATCTTCCGTAAGTTTTTTTCTTCCTGCTTTCTTGAAAATTGCTTCTGAAGTTCCTCTGCCTTCTTTTAACATTTCATTGGCAGGCAGAACAACAGCATCAGTATGTACTTTTGTAATATCACCTTTTACAGCTGAAAATTCCATACCTATTACCTCCAGTAGTATCAGAAAGCATTTTCCAACTATGGTCTGTATGTATCCATGACAGCCTGTGCCTGTCTTATGCCGTCTACCGCAGCCGACATTATGCCGCCTGCATAGCCCGCTCCCTCTCCGCAGGGGAAGACCCCCTTGATATTGCTCTGCATATCCTCCGCACGGGTGATGCGCACCGGTGAGGATGTGCGTGTCTCGGGAGCGGTAAGCACTGCACCGCCGTCGCCGAAGCATTTCATACGGCGCGCGAACACGCCGAGTCCTTCCTTCATCTTGTCCGTGACTATGTGCGGCAGTACATCGCTGAGCACACAATCACGCACTCCGGGCAGATATGTGGGTGTGACCGTGCACCCCGCAAGGGATGCCCTGTCCTCAAGGAACGCGCTGACCGTGGATGCAGGGGCATAGCCCTCTCCCATCTCATAGGCACGCCGCTCTATATCATGGGCAAAGCGTATGCCGTCAAGGGGATGCGTCCCGAAATCTGCGGGCGATACCGACACTATCACCGCGGAATTTGCATTCTTCCCGTCACGGGCATATGTGCTCATGCCGTTGGTGACGATCTCGCCCCTGCCGCTTGCCGATGCCATTACAGTACCGCCGGGGCACATGCAGAAGGTGTATACTCCCCTGCCCTTGGTAAAGCTGAGCTGGTACTCTCCTACGGGTAGCAGAGGATCATATATGTCTCCGTAGAGGGAGCGGTTCACGCTCTCCTGTGTATGCTCTATCCTCGCACCCACCGCAAAGGCCTTTGCCGACATATCTATGCCTGCGCCGAGCAGCATCTCAAAGGTGTCCCTTGCGCTGTGGCCTATGGCTGCGATGAGCGCCCTGCATGGTATATCCTCGCCTGCCGCACTGACCGATACGAGCCTTCCGTCCTTTGTCCCTATGCCGTCGAGCTTCGTATCGAAGCGTACCTCACCGCCGAGAGCGATTATCTTCTCCCGTATGCTCCTTACCACTCCGGTAAGCCTGTCCGTACCTATATGCGGCTTTGCAAGGGTGAGTATCTGCTTTGGCGCACCATGTTCTGCGAGCACGAGGGAAACATATCTGCATATCGGATCCTTGATGCGGGTGGTAAGCTTGCCGTCGGAAAATGTGCCCGCTCCGCCTTCACCGAACTGCACATTGCATTCCTCATCCAGTTCACCGCCGCTGCGGTAGCTTTCCACCGCCTGTATGCGCCTGTCCATGCTGCTGCCTCTTTCGAGCACCAGCGGACGGTATCCCATCTGTGCGAGTGTCAGAGCCGCGAACATCCCCGCAGGCCCGAAGCCCGCGACGACTATCCGCCCCTCAGCCTTCTCTCTGCCCCGTATCACAGGAGCATACGGCACATCATCGGTGTATATGCAGTCAGCCCTTCCCGCCAGCCTTTTCTCAGCTGCGGCATCCGCCCTTATGCATACGGAGGCAGACAGCTTTATATCGTTTCTCTTTCTCGCATCCAGCGATATCTTGTGTATATACGCATCCGCCTGCTTCATCCCCGCACGCCTCAGAGCAAGAGATACTATCTCTTCCTCGCGCGTGCCCACAGGGACGTTTATCCCGTGTATGATGATCATGCATTAACTCCTGCTGCGTGACCCGTAGAGAAGGCTATCTGCAGATTGAAGCCGCCCGTGTATGCATCCACGTCGATGACCTCACCCGCGAAATACAGCCCGCTCACAAGCTTCGACTGCATCGTCTTCGGGTCTATCTCCTTCGTGCTGACACCGCCGCTCGTGATGATGGCCTCATCTATCGGGCGCTTCTGCACCACAGTCAGCTCAAGCCCCTTAATGAGCCTTACGAGCCCTGTGCGCTCCTCATGTGTTATCTGATTTACCTTCTTGTCAAAGGGTATCCCCGAAAGCTGCGCTATCACCGGTATGAGCTTCTTCGGCAGCAGCGCCCCGAGGGAATTGATGAAGTCTCTGTTTATATTTTCGGACATATCCCGCCTGATGCGCTCATCGAGCTTCTTCTCATCAAGTGCGGGCTTCAAGTCTATCACTAACTTGTGTTCACGGGATGTATCCCGTATATGACCGGATGCGGTAAGCACCAGCGGGCCTGTCACGCCGAAATGCGTGAACAGCATCTCGCCCTGCTCCGAGTACACCGTCCTGCCGTCCGTAATAAGATCAAGACGCACATTCCTCAGTGAAAGCCCCATCGCATCACGGCACAGCTTCTCACGGCACACCAGCGGCACAAGTGATGCCGACGGCTCGACTATAGTATGTCCCGCCTGCCTTGCAAGGGTGTAGCCGTCACCTGTTGAGCCTGTCTTCGGATAGGACATGCCGCCGCACGCCACTATCACCGAATCCGCTGTATACTCCCTGTCCGCAGTCACGCCCCTGACAGCGCCGTCTTCTGTTATAAGGCCTGTCACACGCTTCGTGATCATCTGTATGTCTCTGTCTTTTATCATGCGTTCAAGTGCCGCCGTGATGTCATGCGCATCATCCGACTGAGGGAAAACCCTGTTCCCTCTCTCGACCTTCAGCGGTACGCCCGCACTCTCGAACATATCCATCAGTGCGTAGTTGTCGAACGCCGCAAAGGATGAATACATAAATCTCGGATTGGTGGGGATATTGGAAAAGAACTCATCCCTGCCGCACATATTAGTGAGATTGCAGCGACCCTTGCCGGTGATGTTGAGCTTCTTCCCGAGCCTGTCATTTCTCTCGAACAGCATCACCCTGCTGCCGCTGTCAGCCGCAGCTATTGCCGCCATCATGCCCGCAGGACCGCCGCCTACTACTATGACCTGTCTCATACTCATCACCCGTTTTCAAAATGCCGTTCTTTTCTCACATCTGTCTATCCTGTGCTCTATGCACATTCCGCCGAAATCGAAATCGGCATAATAGTCAAGGCACTGTTCTCCGCCGAATATCTCACCGTTCTCATAGCTCAGGTCACTTATCCATGTACTGTCGGAAAAGTGCCACTGCCCGTCGGCAAGGTATGCGTTCCACGCATGGTTCGCGGGAGCCGCCTCAAGCTGTGAGCGCTGATACCCGCCGCTCGATGTGCCGCCTATCATGAACAGTGTCTCTATGCCCTCCGCCGCACACAGGCACGAGAACAGATTTGCAAAGCCCGTGCATGGCGCTCTGCGCCTTTCAAGCACCGTTTCAGCCGTAAGCACCTCAAAACTGCCGTCATCCTCGAGATCGAAGTCATAGGCGATATTCGTGCCCACCCACATGGATATGGCTCTGCCGCGCTGTGCATCAGTGGTGCATCCTGCGGTGATCTCGGAGGCAAGGGCTTTGAGCTGCGCCTTTACCTCATCCGCCCTTGCAGGGTCATCCGTGAGGTAGGATACGAGCAGCTCCTCTCCCGGTTCGGAAGGCGTGCCGAGCATATGCTCGTTATGCTCCCATACTGCCTCTATCAATGGAAATGTGCCGTATGGTGTAGTATAGAACGCAGTCTGTTCGGTCTGTACAGCCTGTTCAGCCGATGTGACCGTCTCTGACGAAGTCTCTACGGCCTCGGCAGAAGAAGTCTGTACAGGCGCGGTCTGCGTGGATGCCGGCGTTGTTTCCAGTGCGCCTGCCGCACAGGATGTCAGCAGCAGACTACTCAACAGGAGTTTCTTCAATATTTGTTTCAAATTTAGTCGCCTGTGTGTATATGGTCGGTTTGACCTTGCCGGAATCGTTATAGATCCAGACCTTGTCAAATTTGCTGTTTATTGTGATGTCTGCCGTTGTCTGCAATACTTCCTTCGGTTCGTTCTTGTTCAGCTTGAACCCTTCAAGATCCACCACAGCGGTAAGATCGGCCGATGTGAACCGGGATATCTGATCGGGATCGCCCACGATATAGATGCTCATGCCCGAAGTAAGAGGTTCGTAGGCGTATTCCGGATCCTCGTTTATATACTTGATATTGTCTCTTGTCATCATGACAGGTATACTTGTGAATTTATCATCGGGCAAGGTAATTGTGACAGTTCCGAGATTGGAAAGATCACGGTAACCGGCCGGCAGGAAATTTTCCACTTTGAATTCGATCTTTTTGCCCTTGTCGCCCACTTCGTACATATTTATCGTACCAACATTGATGCTCTTGCGATCATTGAGCTCATCAAGATCCGGAGCTGCCACATCTATCGTCTTTACCGAGAATGTGAGCAGATCTCTGAAGTACTCTACATCAAGGCTGTCCGGCGCATTCAGTATGCTCACATCCAGCGGCAGGCTCTTTGTTGCATATACAGGTATGGTCACTTCTATGTTCCTGCTGAATGTGATCTCACCCTGCTCGTATTTCTTCTTCACCCCGTTGCTGTAAAGTTCTACATCCGAAGCTCTGATAATGGTGGTTTTGTCAAGCTCGGAATCCAGTGTGACGATGGCCTGTGCTTTGTCGATACTTTCTACCAGCTTCTGTGAACCCTTTATCACGATATTCTCCCGATCCGCTTTAGGGTCATCATTGAAATATCCTTTTTTCAACGGGATGTTCTCTGCTTTTACTTCAACGGGTATTTCCTTTTCTATTGTCTTGTCAAATTCCACCTCTAGTTTTGCGGGTTCGGATTTCATTACCTCAAATTCAATGTTCTTGTTCGATTGAATTTTTACCGTATACGGAAGCGATTGAACGCCTGCATCTTTAACGTTGCTCAAATCTGCCACCGCTATCAGATCTTCTGATTTCAGATCACCTATCTGTGCGCGCGTTCCGCTGATCATAACAGAGATCTCGGAAGGATCTGTCTTGAGTACCTGAAGATTTGCAGACTCCGCCGATGTCCCTTCGATATTCACTTCCACCTTAACATTGTCGTAATGCTTTGTAATAGTGGGAAATTCTCTTATAGTCACTACGCTCCACACTATCACAGCAAGAATGATAGACAGCACCGTGGCAGCACGATCGTTCTCTATTATCTTGCTCAGCGTGAATTTTGAGCCTTCCTGATCGGGGCTGCCCTTGGCTTCGCCCTTCTTGGATGTATTCTCCTTAGCCATGCTATCACCCCTTACGAAGCGTTCTTCTTGTTTTCGGCCTTCTTGAGCTTAGGCTTTATCTGGTCAGAAAGTATCTTATCCCTGAGAGTCTTTCTAAGGGTATCCTTGGTATATCCTCTTGAAAGCTCGCCGTTCTCGGCGATGGATATGCCGCCGGTCTCCTCAGATACGACTATGACCACCGCATCGGAGTTCTCACTCATGCCTATGGCCGCACGGTGACGGGAGCCCAGCTCAGAACTGATATGGCTCTCATTTTCGGGCTTGGGCAGGAAGCACGCAGCAGCGTGTATCATGCCGTCGCGCATTATCACAGCGCCGTCGTGAAGCGGCGTCTTATTGAAGAATATCGTACCGAAAAGCTGTATGGACGGTTCGGCATTGAGCACCACTCCCGTCTCCACCAGTTCACCCAGTTTTGTCTCACGCTCTATTACTATGAGCGCGCCTGTGGTATTCGACGAAAGGTTGTCACAGGATTCGCATATAACGTCTATCGCGGATACCCACGAACTCAGGCTGGTGTTCTCGCCGCCGAGCCTGGATATCATGTTCCATCCGAAATAGCCCACCTTCTCTATGGAGCGGCGCAGCTCGGGCTGGAATATGACGATCAGTGCGAGTATACCTATGCTGAATACCTTGCCCAGCAGGAACAGCGTGACCCTCATCCCTACGATTTGGGCGATGAGATATACCGCAAGGAGTATCACTATGCCCTTGAACAAGCCGCCCGCACGGGTATCTCTTGCAAACTGTATTACTTTGAGTATCACGAACGCCAGTACGATTATATCGAGTATATCAAATACCGAAGGTTTGATAGATTTTAAAACATTGATTATTACTTCGACCCAATTCATGATATCACCCTGCCAGCTTATACATTCTCTGCTTTTTCCTTCATCTGCTGCCTTGCAGTGGAAAGCATGAGTTTGATGCGGTTTTCCTGGTTTACTCTCGTAGCGCCGGGGTCATAGTCTATGGGCACGATATTCGACTGGGGATACTGCTCTCTCAGCTTGCGCACCATGCCCTTGCCTATGATATGGTTGGGAAGGCATCCGAAGGGCTGAGCGCACACGATATTGTTTATGCCCATATGTATCATATCCACCATCTCTGCGGTGAGGAGCCATCCCTCGCCCATCTTGTTCGCGGGAGATATGTACTGCTCCACATCAGCCTTGGCGTGCTCGAAGGGAGTAGGCCCGAAGAAGCGCGTATCCTTCACCGCAGCGATGATCTTATTCTGCATCATCTTGAAGAAGCCCTTTACACCGAGGCTCGCAAAGTATTTCTTGTACTTGACATGGTAGAGCTCGGTCTCCACTACATGATGATCTCCCATGAAGATAAGGAAGTCCACCAGACCGGGGCAGTATACCTCGCAGCCCTCGGATTCAAGGAATTTCTGAAGTTCGTTGTTGCCGAGAGGAGAGTATTTTATGAATATCTCGCCCACTATGCCCACCTTCACCACATTGGGATCGGGCGTATAGGGTATTGCCTCGAAGTCCTTGACTATCTCGGCCACATGCTTGTCGAAGGTGACGAAGCTGAATTTCAGGTCGATGAGCTTCTGCATCCACTTGTCAACGAGGGCATCGGTATCGCCCTTATTGTTCTCATAGGGACGCACCTGATTGGACAGGAGCATCAGCACATCCGCATAGCACAGCGATACGATTATCTGTGCGAGCATAGGTGCGGAAAGGTGGAAGCCGGGATTCTTCTCGATAGAGGGGATCGCCAGCGATATCACGGGTACATACTCCATGCCGCACTTTATAAGTGCCTTGCGTATCAGATGGATATAGTTAGATGCACGGCAGCCGCCGCCCGTCTGCACCATGAGCAGTGCGGTCTTGTGCAGGTCAAGGCTCTCATCGGTCTTGAGCGCATCTATGAACTGGCCTATTACCAGCAGCGCAGGGTAACAGGTATCGTTATGCGTATATCTCAGGCCCTCGTCAACTATGCGCCTGCCCGTCGTGGTAAGCAGCTTTACACGATAGCCGTGATTGTTGAACACCTTTTCAAGGAATCTGAAATGCAGGGGGAGCATATTGGGGATGAGTATGGTGTAGTCCTTTCTCATCTCCTCGGTAAAAAGAAGTCTTCCGTTCTCTGTATACTGAAGCTCTGCCATTGGATTTCCTCCCGATAATAGTTGTATATGCACTGTATCGTCACGTCAGACGATACAGTTCTCAATAATAAGCCATAACTATATTATTATATCACATCCTGTGGAAAAAAGCAATAGCAAACGCGGCTATATATGCACAAAATTACAGGCAAAATCAGCGTCATTGTGCGTTTATAGACAAAAGCGGCATATCCTGCTGGATATGCCGCCTGTGCTCATAAGATATATCAGTCTCAGCCGTTCACTGCTGCCTGTACGATAACGTTGAAGTCATCAGCCTTGAGGGATGCGCCGCCGATAAGACCGCCGTCTACATCGGGCTTAGCAAGGAGCTCTGCGCAGTTCTTTGCGTTCATGGAGCCGCCGTACTGGATGGTGACTGCATCTGCGGTAGCAGCGTCATAGAGGGATGCGAGAGTAGCGCGGATGAATGCGCATACCTCCTGAGCCTGATCTGCGGTAGCAGTCTTGCCGGTGCCGATAGCCCATACAGGCTCATATGCGATAACGGTCTTCTTTATGTCCTCTGCGGATATCTCAGCAAGGTCAAGCTTTATCTGACGAGCGATGACCTCGTTGGTGATGCCTGCCTCACGCTCGCTGAGGAGCTCGCCTACGCATACGATGGGGAGAAGGCCTGCTGCAAGAGCTGCCTTTGTTCTCTTGTTGACAGTCTCGTCGGTCTCGCCGAAGTACTGTCTTCTCTCGGAATGGCCTATTACTACATATGTAACGCCGAGCTCGGTGAGCATATCAGCGGAGATCTCGCCGGTGAATGCGCCGCTCTTCTCGAAGTGTACGTTCTCTGCACCTATCTTCACGTTGGAGCCTGCTACGGTGTTTATCGCAGTCTCAAGGTTGGTAAAGGGCACGCATGCCACTACCTCTACCTTGCCCTCTGCATTAGCCACGAGGGGCTTTATAGCTTCGAGAAGCGCCTTTGCCTCGGGACGTGTCTTGTTCATCTTCCAGTTGCCGGCGATGATCGCCTTTCTGAGATTCTTGTTCATATCTATCTTCCTTTCACGATCTTGCAGCGGTCACGCGACCGCCATCCTTACTATTTTACCACATAATTCCCGTTATGTCAATGATAATCGGACAAAAAGGTCGGCTTGGCTGTCGGCAGCTCCGCTGGTATATGCCTTGGCGCAGGTCTTATCCTCCCAGCTTGGCGATATGCATCTCCATCTGCTGACGCTTCTCCTCATCGGACAGGAGCATGCCCATCTTGCCGATGGAACGGATCAGTACGTCCATCTCGCTTATCAGGAATATATCATCTATCCTGCAGCTGTACGTTCCCGCTGAATTGGTGATACTTACCGCCACCGTGCGCTCTGTGAGCATCACCACCTGTATATTGCGTATCTCAAATGCCTGCGGGTCAATGATATCATATGCTCCGCTCTCCATGATCTTTGTCAGCAGCATTTTCCTCTCATCGGGATCGAGAGGCATGAAATATTCACCCGGCACACCGGTCATCTTGCCGGTCTCGGCAAACTCCCGCAGTCCTGCAACCGTGAATATAGAATACGAGCGGCGCTTCTTATGCGTGACCATGCTGTTTCTGTCAGGGTCTTTTATGCTGTTGTCGCTTCTCCTGTACTCCGGCCGCAGCTTTGCCGCCATAAGCTCGCGGGTAAAATGCTGTGAAAATATCGGCATATATCCTATGGAGCTGATGAATGAGCCGGTAGTGCCTGCGCATATATCGAGCACATCATCGGGCAGCATAGCAGTGAAAAGCGGCTTGGATATGCGCAGCATCGTGCAGTAGTATTCATCCATCTGCCTGTGGACACTGGCATTGTTTGTAAGCACTGCCGAAGTAAGGCTGTCATTCATGAACAGCACATATGACTGCGACCTGATGCAGTAGGGATATGGAAAGAAGAAATCCTCCTTCTCACCGTTCTGTGAATAGAGGTAATATGGCTGATATTCTGTCTTAGGCTGCATGAACAGCCTCATGCCCATAGATATCTTGTCGAAGTTCTCTTCAAGGCCTTCCTCCGACGCCAGCTTCACGAAATGGTCTATCCTTATCCTGCTGTTTACGGAATTGAGCGTCTGCTGCAGCGTTACAAAGAACTGTTCCTGCGATACGGGCACTGTCAGCATAATATGCGGATCATCTTTCATCATCTCTTCTATGACGAGATTCATGCACAGAGTTATGATATCGACCATGCCGTTGACAAACATGCTCGACTCCAGCGGAACACGCGATATCTCGATACTGCCCATAGATGCAGTGTGGTTCATATTCTGCGAAAAATCCTCCATCATGGCGATTATCCGCTTGCAGAAATGATAATGCCTGTCCCCGAGCTTTTCCCTGAAATAGCTCTCCTTTATGCGGCTCATGCGATCCGGCGGAAGATGCAGCACCGAGCACAATTCGTCAAGGAACTGATTGGTGGGCAGGAAATCCCCGGATATGATGTGCTGTATCGCTGTACGCCCGAGGCCGCTCATCTGAGACAGCTTCGACACGGTCATGCCGCTCTCGTGAACAGCCGCCGCTATCTGCTCGGAAAACGATTTTTCCATCAGCCTATCTCTCCGAGG